>JADLER010000153.1 GCA_020846025.1 Bacteroidia bacterium
TATCTGTGCCTTCTTTTTTTGCTTTCTTAATTTTGTAGCTCTTGTTGATGATAGTTTCACTGTCTTGTTTTTAGTTTCGGAAACCTTCAATGTTCATCAACGCTTTCATGGCTTCTTCGTTGTTCATTAATCGTTGCAATGTATTGTTGTCCACATTCACCAACAAAGCACTTTCCCAACGTCTGGCAAGCAATGTTGCCGTTGTTCCGCTCATTGCAATATCCAAAATTCCAGCGGCATCTATTTGTTTCATTGAACTGCCGTCATAAGCCAACACGGGCAAGAAGTTGATAAACTCCTGCACGTTCTTTTCTGGATTGCTTTCGTTGATGTTTAGGTTACAAGCGTATTCGGCAATTTGTTTCAATGCTCGGTTGGGTGCAAAGTCAAACACATAACATTCTTCTTTTAAAATTTCTTCTTTGTTAGGCGATTTACTGTCGGGATTTTTAATAACCCAAGGTGTTTGCACACGAAAAGCTGCTTGAAAATAGGTTTCGGGACTTGATGAATTTCTGAGCATAAAAATTCCTGTCCACGGTTTTACCGAAACGCCTGTGGTGAGTTTGCCACAAGATAGCGTAATGGTTTTTGATTGCAACGGCTCGTCCATTCCATTTAAAACAGGCTCCAATGCCTTTACGCCAATTCCTGCTTCTGTTCCTGCTGCAATAATTACTTTGTAATCGTGGTAAAATTGATTGTTGCGTTTTTTCAACAGGTTTGCCATAGCGTGGCACGAAGCAACCGAAGGCAAAAACCAAAAGGTATGATTTAATACGCTTTTCAGTCGTGCATCGGAATAAGGCAATGGTGGCTTTTCTGTTTTTAATTTTAGCGTATCAACAATATGTTCGGAGAATGAACCACGTATTAAGTCCAGCCATTTTTGCACATCATCTTCGTATTTAAAATGTGCTTTGCTTCCTTCTCCTTCGGCTTTAAAAAATATGTTTAAGTCAAAACCATCAAACTCGCCTAACTCTGCAACTTTGGTAATGGTTTCAGGAAGTTGGTAGGTAAGCATTACCATTCGTGGTAAACTGGCGTAGGGATTCTTATTGGGGTCTCGAGCGGAGTCGAGAGACCAATTTTCTTTAGAACGCTGCTCATCTGAATAGGTCCAATTAAAAATTTGTTCTTCAATAAACTCACCCGAATTGATAGCACGAAAAGGTGTACCAGACAAATACAAAAAGTGATGCGCTTTGATGGGTAAAATGTCTTCCAATACATCTACCTTATCATCATCAGAAAAACCTTTTTGTTCAATTTCTTTAAAAGCTTCAATTTCTTTTTCTGCTTCGCTGTCCTTGCCAAACAAATCTTTGGCATTATCTCTCCAAGCCCCAAAATGGTATTCATCAAACACAATACAATCCCATTCGGTATGATGAACCCATTCGTTTTTTACTTTTATGCTTCCGTCTTTTTGTGTTCCTAAATAATCTTGAAACGAACCGAAACACACTAAATTGGTTTTTGATAAATTAGTTTTCTTAGAAATGCTTTCGGCTTCATTTTTTGAGAAGAAAGTCCAGCCTTTAAAATCGGTATGTGTGTTTAAATCTTCACGCCACGCATCTTCTACGGCCGGTTTGAAAGTTAACACCAATACCTTTTTCCACTTCATTGTTTTAGCAAGCTGATAGGTGGTAAAGGTTTTACCAAAACGCATTTTTGCGTTCCAAAGAAAGTGAGGCGTTTTGTTTGGATTTTCTTTTTTAAAACTTTTAAAGTAAGCAATGGTTTTGGTTACGGCTTCGTGTTGTTCGGGTCGTATACCAAAATTTAACACCCTATTTTCTTCAGTTCGTTCGCCTGTTTTAATTTCGTGAATGGCTTTGCGTAATTGGTTGAGGGAGCAAACAAACCATTCGCCTTCGGGATTTTTTATTTTGTCTTTACGCAGTAAAGCGTGAACAGTTTTGTCGGTAAAACTGCTGCCATCTGCACGCATGGCACTTTCTTCAAACACAATTTTAAAAGCGGCACGGGTAGCACCAATTTGTTCTTTGATGCGTGTATGCGCATCACGGTCGGTATAACCAATTTTAATCTGCCCTTTGCGTTTGCTGTCGTTGGGCAGTTCATAAGCGTAAATAGTAGGATTAACGCTTGGGCGTGGCGGAAAAAATTCTTTTTTACTCATAGATCTTTTATCAGGTTTATGATTAGTTTGATCATTAATTCTTTCTCTTCCGAATTGCTTTGTGCCACCAATAAGGCAAGAGCAGTTAATCCGTTATCATTTATTTTAAGTTCTCCTGATTTTTTGAAGCGATGTTTATTTTTTTCCAGAAACCATACAAACAAAAACGCGCCAATTCGTTTATTGCCATCGCTAAAAGAATGATTCTTTATAATAAAATAAAGCAGATGTGCTGCTTGTTCTTCAATGCTTGAATACAAATATTTTCCATCAAACGTTTGTACAATGCTTTGCAGTGAGCTTTTAAAGCTTTTGTCTTTTTCGTTGCCAAACAGTTCGGTTGCTTCTCGTTGGGCTATCAGTTGTTTTTTTAATTCAGCAATGGCGGCTTTGGCTTCGTTGTATTGTATGCTATAGGTAATTTGTTCATTCAGTTGTTCATCACTCAATCGGTTAGCATCGTACTGGTTAAGCAATACAAAACTTTGTGTATAGTTGGCTATGATTTCTAAGAGCCCCTGCGCCTCCTGCACTTGAAGATTAGCGGTTTTTCCGCTTTTGCTGATGAGTTGTATGGTTTGCTGCAATTGCTCTAAGCGTTTTTGGTTCATGGCATAGCCTTGTACCAAATAATCTTTCAAGCGCTGTGTTGCCCATTGGCGAAATTGAGTACCACGTTTTGAATTTACTCTGTACCCAATAGAAAGTATTGCATCAAGATTGTAATATTCAATAACTCTTTTTACTTCCCGTCCAGCTTCAATTTGAACTGTTGCATTTTTTGCAACAGTTGCATCCTTTGTTAATTCGCCTTCTTTATAAATAGTTTTTAAATGTCTTGAAATAACAGATTTATCCCTGTCGAAAAGTGTGGCTATTTGGTTTAACGACAACCAAAATGTTTCGCCATCGAGGCGAACTTCAACTTGCGCTTTACCATCTTGGGTTTTGTAAATTTCTATTCTATTTTCCATTTTCTTTTTAAACCGTGTTATCTATTGAAGTGGCGGAAAAAAATTCTTTTTTACGCATTGTCTGCATCAGGATTTACTTGATTATTAGATTTTGAAGATTATTCACTCTCAACATCCTGTTTATCTTCTAATCCTGAAAATCTTGATGCTGACTATTTTCCATTGGGCGTATCATACTTTCTATAAAAGCTATTTCTTCTTTGGTTAAACCGTATTTTTTATAGAGTTTTTCATCTGTCCATTCTTCATTTAAGTCAAGAAAAGGAACAAAACCATATGTTCCACGCATTGCATCTTGGGTGTTTTTTTTAAGTAAAACCATAAATCTAAAAAACCTTGTATTTATATACTTTATTAGATTTTTACATTCATTTTCCGATTTAAGTGGTCCGATTACAAGATATGTCTGATTTGAAATCGAGTTTGGTTCACCTACAAAAGGTTGACCCAATATTGTATGTGGAAATTTATCGCTTCCACTACCTGCTTTTGCAATAAAAACCTTGTATTTATTTATCAACTCCTTTCCTTTGTTAATGGATTTTATTGGAACATAATTACAACCTCCACTTATATAAATCTTAACTGAATTCGATTTCGATTTTTTATATCCTTTAAAACTGGTAACAAATCCAAAAGGTGTTTGTGGGCTCACTATTTCGTCAAGGAATCGATTTGATTGATTTTTAACTTTATGAAGAATTGAAATTGAATCATTATATCTGATAAATGTATCTGCTCCTTTCTCAAGTAATGGTCTTTCCATAGATGCTGATTCCTTTCCATTTAAATTTGTTGTTACTTTGCATAATCCTGGATTATCTCTATCCCAAAGAAAATAACAAACACCACCTTTAATTTGAGTCCCAGTAAAACAATCAATCGCCTCTGGATAATCATAAATAATTCTCATTCTGTTATCATTTAACATCTCATTTCTGAAATCATCAAGCCCACGACCGCCTGCAAACCACCTTGACGGAACTATCATTGTTAAATATTTTGGATTCAATTTTTTTGCTTGTTCCACAAACAAATGATACAACGGTATTGAATAATTGTCCTTTTCTACCCCAACAGTCAACTGATAAGGCGGGTTTCCAATAATTACATCAAATTTCATATTTTTTTGTTTAAAGAGTTTGTTGGGATTTTCGGTGTGTATAAAATTGTATGCATAGCTTTCGGCTTCATCGCCACGCTCATACACTTCTTGGCTTGCACCGCATTGTGTGCATTTTCCGTTTTCCCAAGTGTGTTGCATGCGCTCATAACGAATATTGCCTTGGGCATCTTTAAAGGTTTCGCAAATGGAGTATTTACCGTTGGCGGTTTTACTACAATACACGCTTCTGCGGCTGAGTAATGCGGTTAGTTCTGTAATGGCAATACCATACAATTGCTTTTCAAAAATATGGTTGATGCGCTTTTGTTTGTTGGGTATTTTCTTTTCTAAACCTGTCATCAGTCGTTTTGCTATTTCTCGCAAAAACACACCACTTTTAGTTACAGGGTCAAGGAACTTTGCATCAGGGTTACTCCACAGTTCTTGGGGCAATAAATCCAACATATTATTTACTAAACTCGGTGGCGTAAACACTTCATCGTTGCTTAGATTGGCTAAGCATGTGAGTACATCGGGGTTGTAGCTGTCTGAACTATGATTTTTTTGATTCATTTGATTGCCTTGAATTTTTTGTTTGTTAACCTTTTAACGTTCAAACTTGTTTCACCAAAATTGATAAGCAATCCTATTTCCAAATTATACGCTTCTAAATAGTTAATAGCTTGTGCAAAATGAACATCTTCTAGTTTTGTAATTGCTTTAAGTTCAACAGAGATCAGTCCTTGTACCAAGAAATCAACCCTGCGAGTTCCTATTTGCTCATCTCGGTAATAAATAGGCATTTCAAATTCTCTTTGAAATGAAATTTCGGTCAGCCTCATCTCTATTTCTAAAGCCCTTTGATAAATGACTTCCTGAAAGCCATTACCCAAAGACTTATGCACAGTCATGGCACATCCAATTATTTTAGAGGTAAGTTCAGAATATTTATACTGTTCATTTATCATAGTAAATCATTTAATCACAAAAATCATTGTTCAGACAATTTCAAGAAATGCACCAATGGAAAATCTTTTACCGGTTCGTCAATGGCGTTGGCTTCGCCTTCGTCATTAAAAAAAGAGAATTGATGTGTTTTTTGCACTAAAAATTTAAACATATAATCTCTGCGTTTCAGCATAGTTCCGTTTACGGCACTCCACTCGCTAAAAATAATCGGCTGTTTTGTTTGCGGATTTGTAAAGTCCAAAGCATCGCCCCACAATATGTTCCGGTGCAGCAGAAAGTCAACGCTACGCAACATTTCTGGTTTGCATTTGTCGGCAAACAAAGCGTTGTAGCGTTCTTTAAAAATATTGAACAAACGCTTGCGGCATTCCTCGGCATTGTCTTCTAAAATATCAACACCGTAAATGCTGCATACGGCAATTACCGCATATCGCTCCCACTCAATTTGAGTATGGGAATATTTATGGTCAACCACGTTCAGTTTTCTGTTAAGCACTTCGGCAAGAAAGTTTCCGTTACCGCAAGCGGGTTCCAGGAAACGGCTGTCAATACGTTCTGTTTCGTGTTTTACAAGGTCAAGCATAGCGTTTACTTCACGTTGGTTTGTAAACACTTCACCGTGGTCGGCTACACGCTGCTTGGATTTAACTTGCTTATCTTGTTTTATTTCTTCGTTCAATTCTATTACTTAATTTATTATTTCTCAAAGTTAAATTTAAATACCTTAGTTCAGTCCGTTTTCTTTTGTAGTGTCGTCAAATAGGGTTGCCCATAACAGAGCTGCTTGTCGTAGTTCCGTTTTGAGAACGAATTTAATGAAAATTTTTTTCAATGAATAAGTAGTTCGCAAAAACGGAATAAAATTGCGTTAAGCAAAAGTTATATGCAGAAGAATTTTTGCTAAAAAAGGAAAAATTAAAATAAATCTAAAAAAAATATGAGTGCTTAAAATGAAGTTTTAGTTTAAAAAGCAGGGCATCAATTTTTAAAACCCCATAGTATATTTTTTTTGAAACAGAGGCTTCCGAAACATGGTAGCCGAGCTTGTCGAAGCTCAACACAGGATTAAAACGGAATAAAAATTGTTTAAACACTAAATGTTAGGGGTTGATAGCTATTCATAAGTTATAAACTAACGAACTGAAGATGAGAAATCTTATTTGATTTTTCTTGCGGCATTGTGGATTCTAAGAATGGTAATGTTTCCTTTTGTTAGACGATAAAAAATTCGATAATTACCATCAATAAGTTCTCGTATTTCTTGGATATTTTTTTATTAGTAATAAAACAATAATACAAAAAGTTTTATTAAACATCTAAAATTTGAAATAAATCAGTTTAAAAATTACAGGTATTCATAGTTAAAATGCTATTTTTTTAGTTTATTTGTTTCTTAATTTTTTAACTAACCCAATTGTAATATGAAAGTTGGAATTCCAGCAGAAGTGTCTCAAAATGAATTGAGAGTTGCTGCTACCCCTAAAACGGTGAAACGCTTGCAAAAACAAGGCTTTGAAGTGTATATTCAAAAAGGTGCAGGTATTAAAGCTAATTTTTCTGATAAAGAATTTGAAGAAGCAGGAGCCAAACTGCTAGATACCGCCGTACAAATATACAGCCAATCCGACATTGTTTTAAAGGTAAAAGAACCTACAACTGATGAGGTTGCTTTAATGCATGAAGGCCTTGTGTTATTAAGCTATTTATGGCCTGCACAAAATCAGGATTTACTTAAGGTATTAGCCGATAAAAAAGTAAACGCCATAGCCATGGATGCTATTCCTCGTATTTCAAGAGCTCAAAAAATGGATGTACTTTCTAGTATGGCTAATATTGCAGGCTACAGAGCTGTAATTGAGGGTTCTTATTATTTTGGAAGATTTTTAAACGGACAAATAACCGCAGCTGGTAAGGTTGAGCCTGCTAAAGTATTAGTGATTGGGGCTGGTGTTGCAGGTTTAGCTTCTATTGGAGCTGCCAATTCTCTAGGAGCTATTGTACGCGCTTTTGATACGCGTAAAGAAGTTGCAGAACAAATAGAATCAATGGGAGCCTCATTCTTGACTGTAGAGATTGATGAAGATGGTGCAACATCTTCTGGTTACTCTAAAGAAATGAGTAAGGAATTTATAGAGGCAGAAATGAAATTGTTTTTAGAACAAGCTAAAGAAGTAGATATTGTTATCACAACTGCTCAAATACCTGGTAAACCAGCACCTAAGTTGTGGTTAGATTACCACGTAGCTGCCATGAAACCTGGTTCGGTAGTGGTAGATTTAGCTGCTTCAACTGGTGGAAACTGTGTGGCAACCAAAAATGGAGAAATTTGTACAACCCCTAATGGCGTAACCATAGTTGGTAAATTAAATCAATTGCCAACACAGGCATCGCAATTATATGGCAATAACTTATGTCATTTATTAGATGACATGGGTAAAGCCGAAAAATGGAAAATAGATATGGAAGATGCTGTAGTTTCAAGAGCTATGGTAACTTACAATGGCAAAATTAATTGGCCACCAGCGCCTTTACAAGTAAGTCCAACAGCTGGTGGAGGTGCTAAAAAAGTAGCAGCTCCAAGTGCCGAAGAAATAAAACAATCTGAAGAAGCGCAAGCCAAAAAAACAGCTACTACTACTTTAATTAGTTTGGCTGTTGTGGGCGCCTTGCTATTATTAGTTGGAGCATTTGCACCACCGGCGTTTATTCAACATTTTACGGTGTTTGTATTAGCGGTATTTGTAGGATGGCAAGTAATTACCAATGTTTCGCACTCATTACACACACCATTAATGGCGGTTACTAATGCGATTAGTGGAATTATTATCGTAGGAGGATTATTACAAACTAAGAACGATGCTAGTAATATTATGACCATTTTAGCTTCCATAGCCATATTAATAGCTAGTATTAATATTGTGGGTGGATTTGTGGTAACACATCGTATGCTAAAAATGTTCAAGAAATAACCCATTGTAATTCGTTAATAAAGAAATAGTTAAACAAAATAATTAAAGTATATGTTTATAGTAAAAGAAATACAAACTGCCGCTTATTTATTCGCTAGTATCTTATTTATTTTAAGCTTAAGCGGCTTATCCTCTCAAGAGTCGGCAAAACGTGGGGTGCTATATGGTATTGTGGGTATGATCATAGCCATTATAGCTACAGTTTTAGGACAAGGAGTTGAAGGGCATGTTTACATAATTGGTGCTATTGCCATTGCCTCGGTCATTGGTATTATGTTGGCTCGAAAAGTGGAAATGACGGCCATGCCACAGCTAGTTGCCATCCTACATAGTTTTGTGGGTTTAGCAGCTGTATTAGTTGGTTATGGTTCTTATTTAGATCCCACCACACAAAATTTACATGGTGCTGAACATACCATTCATTTAGTAGAAGTATTTGCAGGCGTATTTATTGGGGCAATTACTTTTACAGGTTCTATCATTGCATGGGGAAAATTAGATGGAAAAGTACCTTCAAAACCATGGAGTTTTAGTGGTTTACAATTAATGAATTTAAGTTTATTAATAGTATGCATTGTTTTAGGGGTTATGTTTTGTGGCGCTGAAGGCACAAGCGGTATGTTATATCTAGGAATTATGACGGCTATTGCTTCATTTATAGGAGTGGTGTTAGTAATGGCAATAGGCGGTGGCGATATGCCAGTAGTGGTGTCTATGTTAAATTCTTATTCTGGTTGGGCTGCATCGGCAGCTGGTTTTATGTTAGGCAACGACTTATTAATTGTAACTGGTGCCTTAGTAGGAAGCTCAGGTGCCATTTTATCTATGCACATGTGTCATGCCATGAATCGTTCGTTTTTCTCTGTAATATTTGCAAGTGGCTCAGGTAATGCAAAAGCAGGAGAGAAAAAAGCTATTGAAGGCGAAGTAACTTCATTAAATCATGAGGAAGTTGCTAACTTATTAAAAGAAGCAAAATCGGTAGTTATTGTTCCTGGCTACGGAATGGCAGTTGCAAAAGCTCAATATCCTATTTATGAAATGGTACAAACTTTACGTAAAGCTGGTAAAAATGTACGATTTGCTATTCACCCAGTTGCAGGGCGCTTACCTGGGCACATGAATGTATTACTAGCCGAAGCCAATGTACCTTATGATATTGTATTGGAGATGGATGAAATAAATGATGATATGCCAGATACCGACGTGGTAATGGTAATAGGTGCTAATGATGTGGTAAACCCAAGTGCTCAAGATGATCCGGCAAGCTCTATTTATGGTATGCCAGTAATTGAAGCATGGAAAGCGGAAAAAGTGATTATTATGAAACGCTCCATGAGTGCAGGTTACTCTGGAGAAGATAATCCGTTATTTTATAAACCAAATTCAGAAATGCTTTACGGCGATGCCAAAGCAAGTGTTGAAAAATTACTTTCAAGCTTAAAAGGATAGTATTAATCTTTAATACAGAATTTTAAAAGACTGATTTTCAATCTCATACCCTATTTTATTGAAATTTCAAGACATCTAGTGTAACCAATTTTTATTTAACTTACTCTAATAATTAAGTAACCAATAAATAAAAATTAATGATACATGTTTCAATTTTAATTTTTGCTATTTCAGCAATTTTAGGTTTAACTATCCTAATAAAATGGCTCACAAAAAAAACAGCTTCTAAGAAAGTGATTTACTCACATGGAATAACGGCAGCAATTGCCTTAATAATTTTAATAGTGTATGCTGTACAACATCCTAATGATTTTCCTAAGGCAAGTATAATTTTATTCATCATTGCTGCGCTTGGTGGTTCATATATGTTTACTAATGATTTAAACGGAAAATATAATCCAATAGTTGTCGCAATAGTTCATGCTATACTCGCTGTTGCCGGATTTATAACCTTAATTGGCTTTGTGTTCTTATAAGAATTCCAATAATATTCATCATTAATACATCATTATGAAATTTTTAGGGCATCCAATTCATATTATTTTAGTTCATTTTCCATCTGCATTATTTCCGCTATCGGTATTTTTATCGTATTTGGCTAGAATATATGAAATCGAACAATTTACTATTACCGCTGTTTATATGCTTATAGCTGGAGTTGTGATGGGTTGGCTTGCAGGAATTACAGGTTTAATAGATTTGGTAGTAGTAGCTGAGAACAAACCACATTCATTAAAAAAAGCTTTGTGGCATGGAGGTATTAATATAGTTGTATTATTAATCTTCACCGTATTTGCTTTTATGCATTACAAAAAATTACCAACAGTAGAAATAGACAATAATTTCAAATTAATAATCAAAACTATTGCAGTAGTTACTTTGATGATAGGAAATTTTTTAGGAGCCGAACTTATTTTAAAAGATAAAGTACTAGAAAAATAACCCAATACATATAAACCCTAAATAACACTAAACTATGAAACAATTATTTTTTATGGCGTTTGTTACTTCAATAATAGTAGCAGCATGTAAAACAAAAAAATCAACTACCACTAGTGCAGATAATATAAATTATGATGCACAACTAACCGGCATTAAAGATAAATTTCCAGATGCAACTATTGAAGAATTAAAAACTGGGAACGCCGTTTATTCGGGAGCTTGCACCAGATGTCATGGTAAAAAAGATGTAACTAAATATACCGATGAAAAATTAATTCAAGTAATTGAAAACATGTCGAAAAAGGCAAAAATTACAGAACAAGAAAAACAATCGCTTATAAAATTTGCTTATGGTGTTAGAGCGGTAAGCGCTTCTAAATAGATAAAAGGCACTATATTTTATATTTTTCAATATATTTATATGATGACATCTATTAAAAATTTTGAACACTATACGGATTTGGAATTAATACAAAGCGTATTAAAAGGTGAACAAAAATTATACGAACTACTTATTCGTAGAAATAATCCTTATTTATATAAAATAGGACGCATGTATAATTTTAACCACCATGACACAGAAGACTTAATGCAAGAAACTTTTATAAATGCCTTTTACAATCTTAGTAAGTTCGAACATAAATCTTCATTTAAAACCTGGATAACAAAAATAATGCTCAATCATTGTTTTCATAAAAAGCAAAAATTGAGTTATCAAAAAGAAAGCCCAACCGAACAATTACATGAACAAAAAGCACCTGTGTTTCAACAAGCCAGCCAACTAGAAAACCATATTATGAATAAAGAACTAGGTCGAATTATTGAACAACTACTTAGAAACTTACCCGAAGAAAACCGTTTGGTATTTGCAATGAGGGAGTTAAATGGATTAAGTACTTCGGAAACAGCCGATGTTCTTGGTATTACGGAGGCAAATGTTAAAACACGATTGTCTCGCACTAAGGATATGCTACGACTAGAAATAGAAAAAATTTATGCTCCAGAAGAAATATATGAATTTAACTTAGTGTACTGTGATAGAATTGTAGAACGTGTTATGACCCAACTATTAAAATAAATGAATATGGAAAAAATAAGAAAAGGAGTGTGCTTAAAACCAAATACTAAAAACCTTGACACACCGCTTCGTGCAGACGCTTTTAGATTAAGCGATGAGCATAAAATCCAGATCATTGAAAAACATTTTTTTGAAATTATGACCACATTAGGTCTAGATATGAATGATGATAGTCTAAAGGATACTCCATTGCGTGTGGCTAAAATGTATGTACAAGAAGCATTTAGTGGTTTAAATCCTAGGAATAAACCTAGTATCACTTTGTTTGATAATAAATATCAATACGGAAAAATGCTTATTGAGAAAGACATCACCTTGTATTCTCACTGCGAACATCACTTTGTTCCTATTTATGGAAAAGTTCATGTAGCCTATATACCAAACGAAAAAGTAGTAGGTTTATCTAAGATTAATAGACTCATACAATATTATGCACAACGGCCTCAAGTTCAAGAACGTTTAACTAACCAAATTTTAAACGGACTTATAGAAGCTTTAGAAAGTGAAGATGTTGCCGTAATTGTAGAGGCAACTCACATGTGTGTATGCTCACGCGGTGTAAAAGACACAAAAAGCAGTACAATTACTTATGGTTTTTCTGGTAAATTTGAAGAATTAGACACTAAACAAGAATTTTTACTCTTATTAAAATAAATTTCATCTACAGTTTAAGCTAACATTTTATTTTCAATCAATAATAACAAATCTTAACTTGTTATTTTTTCTTTATTGACTTAACTTTGCGTAAATTATAATGAATCTGTTATCTCATATATTTACATTCATATTACCAAATCATCAAGTTTGGATAAAAAGACTTTTTTTATCTTCAAGTAATAAAGTCTTTGTGAGATAATCCCCGTTGATATTAACCATACGGGGAATTTTCCATTAATAAATTTATAGAATTATCAATTGCTTCGGTAAAATTGCAAGAAGGGATTGGTACATTTTCATTTTTCAAAAAACATAAATAAAAAAACACTTAATACCATGAAACCAATTATATCTGAAACAGTTTACAAAAAACTATTTGAATTACTTCATAAAGCCAATAATCCAGAGGGTAAACAATTAGGCATTGAATTATCAAATGCACAAATAGTAAAAGATACAGAGTTTAATCAAGATATTGTAACTATCAATTCTACCGTTGAAGTTTTGGATGACACAAGAAACAAACCTATACGATTAAAGATTGTAATGCCAGAAGAAGCCGACTTAAGTCAGAAAAAAATTTCTGTATTTGCCCCAATTAGTGTTGCATTATTGGGATTCAGAGAATCCTATGCATTTAATTGGATGTTACCTTCTGGTAACAAGAAACTTAAAATCTTGAAGGTTTTAAATTAATAGAAAATTTAAATTGAACTAGTTTTAAAGAATAAATTACACTCCAAACTGAGTTAGATGATGATCAAGATGTTTGTAAAACATGTTATTCCATTCATTTTTTGTAAGTTTTCCAAAAGAATGAGATTCTTTACCATCAAAGTGTTTTTCACCTAACTCTTGTGTTTTTATAATATAAGTTTTTAATCTTGCCTTTTCGGTTTCAAAATCTTTATCGCTATTTATTATAAATTCAGGAGCCGTTCTAGAATTGTTTTTATACGGAGTACTATTTACTACAATATTTTTAACAAACAGTTTCAAAAGCCATTTTTTAAACGCGTTAGGCTTAGGATGTTTGTTATCGTAAACTAGTTCATACGTTACATTGCAATGTGCTAACATTTTTGCAACATCCATTGTACCCCAACACGGTTTACTTTTGTTGTTTAAATTATCTATTCTTCTTAAAAGTTCAGTAGTGTCATTTATGTTAAATACATTTTTCATTTGATAATAATATGTAAGTTAATTGATCAACAAATTTAATATTTATAATGGGTTTGAATCCTATAATTTAAAAATAACTACTCACTCCAAACTGTAATGCTGCAGTACGAACAGATGGATTACCCAGTATATCATGTCTCCATTCATATCTATAATTAAAACGAATCACTGTTTGTGTAGTAAGACGTAAAGATAAACCAGGTACAATGGCAAATATATCATCGGCAATATTTCCACCTGTCTCATTAAATGTGCCTACATTCCAATCAACGTATTCTGCTCTTATGGCAAAATTTAGGCTTGAACGCTCAAACCCAAAAAAAGTTTTCTGCAAAATTGGTTGAACGATATCAATAAATCCACCATATTGTTTCTTTCCATATTGTTGGGTGTAGGTGTCTGGTACATCTACTAAAGTCCAAACAAATTCAGTATTAATTGTTGTACTAATTTTAGGTAAAACGGCATTAAAATCAATTGCAAAAACATCGGCTCTTCTTTTTTTATCTAACTTTATACCATCTACCTCAAATTTATTATAAACACCTCCCATATACGACACACCAAGCTCTCCTACTTTCTTTATTCTAAATGAAGTTTTAATTGTTGAAATTGGTTCACCATTAAAACTTTCCTCAAAACGATTAGGGTCAAATTTAGTAGCAGGTAGAAAAGTTTTGTTTTCTGAATTTCCTATAATCTGATCATTAAACCCATTAGTTAAATAAATCTCATAAGACCAAACATAATTTGGTTTGTATGTCTTTCCAAAGAATCCAAATCCGACATTACTAAATGTTGCCGGTAATAATTGAGTAGCTGAGATTGGTCTATCTATAAACTCCCATTTTGGTCCATCATGGTTTTGGTTAAACGAACCAATAGGATTCATGATAATACCACCACGAAAATTAATTAAATGATGAAATTGAATATCTAAAGCGGCAAATTCAATATTTATTTCTTTAGTTCCACCTTCAAATTCTAATTCTGATAAAAACTTAATTTTTCGGTGAACTGAAGAAGATAAGAACAAGGTCATTCTTCGCATTTGAAAAGCAAAACCATCCGTTATGCCATCAGTTACTTTATATTCGGTATTCGCTTCTGCATAACCGCCAATCGCAATTGGGATTTTTCCATATTTTAAAAATGGACGATTATAAACAGCATCCATATTTAAAGATAACTGAGTGGTATCTTGTTTTGTTCGGGTAATCTTTAATGAGTCGGATTGTCCGACTATTGTGTTATTTATAAAACATAATAACAATACACTAATTGCATTTTTAAAATTATAATTGGATATAAATGTTTTCATTATCAAAAATTATGGGGTAAGATTGTAAATCAGTTTCAGCTGGCCCAGAAGTTACTTCACCTTTTAAATTAAATTCAGCACCATGACATGGGCAAACCATTGCAATATCGTAAGGCGTTAGTTCGCAGCCTTGATGTGTACATTTTAAAGAATAAGCATTAAATTGCTGTTCATTAACTCTATAAATTACAATTGGAAAATCAATTTGTTCAGGCTTTATCACTATAAACTTTTTATAAATAGTTTGATTATTTTTTTGAACCAAAAATTCATTCTTCTTTAATGTTATTTTTCCTTGAATAAACTGAAAATTAGTTATTGGCTTAGTAATTTGGCAAGCCTGCACCAGCCAATATATTGGAAGTACTGTAATACAGGTTTTACAAGATGATTTAATAAATGATCGACGATTCATTATAAACTTTCTAAAAATTTAATAAGTTGTTCTTTTTCATGTGTAGATAAATTTTGATACATCAGTTTACTATTCTCTCCTTCGCCTCCATGCCATAATATTGCCGACTCAATACTTGTAGCTCTACCATCATGTAACAAAAAATAACTACCTCCTTGTGAATTTTTTGATAAGCCAAGCCCCCATAATGCTGGCGTTCTCCATTCCGATGTTTTAGCACTCCCTTCAGTATAAACATCATCTAATCCACTGCCCATATCATGTAGTAATAAATCGGTGTATGGATGAAACACTTTATTAGAAAGTGCTGATATTGAAGATGTAGCTGTTTTTAATTCTGACTGATGACACTTTTCACAACCAATAGAAAAAAACAACTGTTTACCTGCCTTTACATCTTCATCGTTTTGATTTCTAGGAAGTGGCGCTTTCAAAGTTTTAAGATAAAAAACAACATCATGTATCGTGGAGTTTGGCACTTCAGGATCAACCTCCTGCTTTGAGTAAGTATCTATTGGCTCAAAAGAACTATTAATTCCCATATCTTGATTATAAGCATTTGCTGTTTGCTGTAATAAATCATAAGTTGCTCCTTTCTTACCAAAACGTCCAATATATTTTCCGCCCTGAGTAATAGCATTTGCTCTTAGCAGTGAATATCCAGGCAGTGGTATCCAATTAGGTACACCCGATATACCATCACCATCAATATCTATAGGGTCAGATAAATTTAAGATATCAGCGTCACTTACTGCATCTAAAAAACCTAAGCCTGTATTAGCAGGCGCTAAGATCTTAGTAAAAGGAATATTTGCTGGTAATGATTCTGGCAAATAACCAGGTATGGCTCTGTTTTGAAGTTGTGGAGCACCCAATGAAATGTAATGATTACCAGTACTATCAAACTGTCCAAAACGAGTAAGTATTGTAAACGGATGACCTTTTCCATCACCAGCATGACAACTACCACATGAATTAGCAACAAACAAAGGACCTAAACCATTTTGAGGAGTAAAGATATCATCATTAAATGCCTCATCTCCTTTAATAAATTGAAGTTTCTCTGCTTGAGTTAATCCTTCCATTGGCCCATCTAACACCTCATCTTCTTTGGGTTTTTGAGGCATTATTTTTTTACAACTACTAAGTTGTACAATTAATATTATTAAAAATAGTATTCTCATTTCATCTTATATTTTAAACAAATTAAATTACTATTTGTAATTATATAATTATTAAATTTGGCATACCAAAATATTTAACAAGATGAGACAAGAGACAATTGAAAATTATTTAAAAACAATTTATAATTTATCTTCAAATAACACTGCAATTGTAAGTAATAGTCAAATAGCCATTCAATTAGAATTAAACCCAGCAACGGTTACCGAGGGACTTAGAAAGTTACACGAATTAAAATATGTTGTTTATGAAAAATCATACGGTACTCGATTAACAACACAAGGTGCTAAGCTAGCTTTAGATATTGTTCGCAGGCATCGAATTTGGGAAACGTATTTGGTAAAAGAATTGGGTTTCGGTTGGGATGAAGTACACGAAATTGCCGAAGAGCTAGAACATGTAAATAACGCTAAACTTATTAATAAGTTAGCCTCTATATTAGGTAATCCTATTTACGACCCACATGGTGACCCAATACCTGACGAAAAAGGAAAAATTAAAAAAAGCAATTTCATTAAACTATCCGAAGGGCTTATTAAAGGTAATTATACCATTATGGGAGTAACCGATCATTCCTCTGCTTTTTTAAGATATTTAGAAAAGAATGCCTTAATTATTGGGGCCAAACTTCTCATAAAATCCATTGAAGAATTTGATCATTCTATCTTAATAGTATGCCAAAAGAAAGAAATAATTATCAGCTCAAAAGTTGCTGAATGTATCATTGTACAAACAAACGATTAGTTTACCTTATGATTCGTGAGGCACAAACTCACTTTGTTCGGCATAAAAGGCTGTTTTTGTTAATGTATTAATTATATTTTCTTTAGTAAGTAAAGTAGCGTCCATCGTGTATTTTAAAAACACTTCATTTTCTAAAATAGCGTATGCTGTCCCACTCAACCCATAATTCCTTTTAAGTAAATACAACAGAAACTCTTCTCTGTTTTCATCAGGTAAAGAACATAATGGAGCTACCACTTGAAATAAAAAATGTGATTCTTGTTCCCACACATCTATAAAAATATCGAATTTACTTTTTTTTAAATTCCATTGTCCCGGTTGTTCACCTCTAGTCTGCTCTGGGCTAATACCAAAAGCTAAAATTGCTTCTTCAACAATTGCGTAATAAGATTCAATCATAAATTTAATTAGTCAGTTCATTTAATTTCTCAGTAAAAAATTGGGCTTTTTGGTTCGTGTAAAATTTATTTTGAAATTGTCCAACCCATTGAATACCCTTAATAGCATTTGTTAGAAATACTTCATCACCACTTGTAAGCGTATGTACAGTAAGTGTTTGCTCAAAAGTTAATAGTTTAAATCGGCTTGCTATTTCAAGTATTTGTTTTCGCATAATTCCATCTACGCAACCATCTGTTATTGGGGAAGTATATAAGGTTCCATTTTTAACTACAAAAATATTGGAATTAATGGTTTCAATTATATTTCCATTTGTATTAATGATTAAGCAGTCATCTAATTTCATAGAACTTTTAGCAATTCCAGCCATTACATACATGAGGCAACTTCCTGTTTTTAAATTGGCTAATTTATTGATTGGCTTTTTTATCTCTGCATAAATATCAACCCAAAGCCCCTTTTGATTTAATACATAGCCAACCTCATCAACAGCTTCTGTTTCTATCAAAAAAGATATATCATTAATACTTGGTGTATAATAACCAACTTCTTTTCTAAAAACAGTTAATCGAATTCGTGACTCTTTTCTAATTTCATTCTGATCTATCAAATGTAAAATAAGCTGTTCAATATTAGCCACTGTAAATTCCGTTGGCACATTCATTCTAAGCGTTGTCATTCCTAATTTTAATCGCTTGATGTGATCTGCAAGAAACATTATTTTGCCATTTGTAAATTTAATAGTCTCAAAAATAGAATCACCATATCTGAATGCACGATTAGAAAAGCTAACAGATGGCTCATATAAACTTACCAAATGACCGTTATATATACAATAGGTATCTAACACTTTATAAATTTAAAAAAAACTCTGTAAAATACCTATCATTTAGCCTCAATATTTAATCCTTATGAAATATTAAAAATGATACAGGAACACGTTTTGATAAAACATATTATCAATTATTTTTGAGTTAATAGCCATTTTATGGCTTCATCTTCTGAGTTAAAAATTTTACTCGGTATTTGAGGTTTATTTATTTTAATGTATAAAGTAGCTATTAATCTTTGAGCTAAATTTCTAGTAACCATTGCATCTGCAATGGTAAATTTTCTCCCCTCATCACTAGCAGAAAACGCTCGTGCTTCTGCTGTGAATTGCGATGTATCATCGGCAAGCATTAGCACTAAACTTTTACTATTGTTATTTAACTCACCAATGGCATTATTAAGCAGTTCACACTCTTTATAATCAATAATGACATTACTTATAACTTCAATTCTAACAATAGAATTATCTAAGAGCTGAACAACTCCAAAATCAAAGGATATTTCCTTAACAATATTCAATAGTATAATGTTAGGAAACAAAAACAAGAAAAGCAATTTTATCGATAAATTTAATCCATTCATTTACACAAACGGCAATTTTATCGTTTTAGAAGTTCTAGTCTATTTTAAGGTTGAAGGGCAAACAAAATCAGTAGTTTTGGCATTAGTTTTTTGAATGGCCCCAAAGCCACCTGCTACATCAACTAATTGATGATACCCATGTCTTTTTAATATTGAGGCTGCTATCATGCTTCGGTATCCACCCGCACAATGTATATGATATTCTTTATCTTTAGGCAGTGTTTTAACCCATTCGTCAATAAAATCTAATGGTTTAGAAGAGGCTTCAACTAAATGAGAAGCGTTAAATTCTCCAGGTTTACGCACATCTAACACTGTTAATTGATTAGATAATTTTTCGGCAAATTGAGCGGCTGAAATGGAAGTTACAGCATCAGTATTTTCACCAGCTTCTTTCCAAGCAGTTACTCCACCATTGATATAACCTAAGCAATTATCATATCCCACACGACTTAATCGGGTAACTGTTTCTTGTTCTCTATCACTTGGTGCTACAATAATAATTGCTTGTTTTAAATCAGGAATAACCGTTCCAACCCATGGTGCAAATTGTCCATCAATACCAATAAATATGGAATTTGGAATATGTTCTGTTGCAAATTCTTGCTGAGTTCTTACATCTAAAATAATTGCCTTATTGGTGTCGATTAATTTTTTTACCTCAGCAACAGAAAGAGGTAATGTACCTTTTTGAATAACATCATCAAATTTATTATATCCTGTTTTATTTAATAAGGCATTTTTCGGAAAATATTGCGGTGGTGGTAAAATTCCAGTTGTAAGTTCTTTTATAAAATCTTCTTTACTCATATTACTTAAAGCGTAATTCGTTTTCTTTTGGTTGCCCAATGTATCAAAGGTTTCTTTACTCATGTTTTTTCCACATGCCGAACCTGCCCCATGAGCAGGATAAATAATCACATCGTCTGGTAATGGCATGATTTTATTTCGTAACGAATCATATAACATTCCAGCTAAATCCTCTTGAGTTAAATTTGATTTTACAGCTAAATCTGGGCGACCTACATCACCAATAAACAAAGTATCACCACTAAACAAACAAATTGGTTTTCTATTTTCATCAAATAACAAAAAACTAGAAGACTCTAAAGTGTGACCTGGTGTATGTAATACCTGAATAGTTAATTTTCCTATTTTAAATTCTTGTTGATCTTTTGCAATAATACTTTTAAACTCCGTTTTAGCCGTAGGGCCAAATATAATTTCAGCACCGGTTTTATTAGCTAAATCCACATGCCCAGACACAAAATCAGCATGAAAATGAGTTTCAAAAATGTATTTAATTTTTGATTGGCTTTTATTTGCTAACTCAATATAAGGTGCATATTCTCTTAATGGATCTATTACTGCAGCTTCGCCTTCAGATTGAATAAAATATGCGCCTTGGGCTAAACATTTGGTATAAAGTTGTTCTACTTGCATAATGAAAGTTTTTTATTTAACAAAGTTAATTGATATATATTAAGTTATAAATGACAAAAGTTACATAAGTGTTTATTTCAGATCATTAATAATATTACTTACTTCAAATATGTAATTATCTTTTTGAATATTTTTGGTCCACTTTACCTCACGATTTAATTTAGTTGTATCATTTTTTAACCTTTCTTTATCATCAATTGTTAATTCAGCTGTGAAGCCTTTGATGTCATTCTTCAAATCATCATATTTCTTTATTTGTTCTCTCATTTGTTTTTGTTCTGCTCTATATTTATCAATATGTAGATTATATTTTGTATCATCTTTCTTCTTTCTCAAATCTTTTGACTGTTTTTCAATAATCTTAAAGGCTGCACTATTTTTTATTCTATCGGCGTTATTCTTTTTCACTTTCGAATAATTAATAGTTTTATATTCAGCATATACAGCTTTTGTAATTTCATCCCAAGGCATTGGATGTTCTAATTCCTTTTCACCTAAATCAATGAGTGCATAAGGGTCTGGCAACACCACGTCCGGATAAACTCCTTTTAATTGAGTAGCACCACCATTGATTCTATAAAACTTTTGGTTAGTAATTTTCACTTCGCCTAGTGGTTTTAATGAATCAAACTGAGGCAATAATCCTGGATCTAGACTATAAAAAGATTGTACTGTTCCTTTTCCAAAACTTTGTGTTCCAACCACTACACCTCGCTTATAATCCTGAATGGCAGCTGCCAAGATTTCCGATGCAGATGCGCTTCCATGATTAATCATAATAGCTAAAGGGCCATCCCAAGTAATACTTTGATTTTTATCCTCCATTACCGAAACTTTGCCGTATTTATCTTTTACTTGTACCACAGGGCCTTTAGGTATAAACAATCCCACCATTTCTACAACTTCTTGTAATGAGCCGCCACCGTTATCACGCAGATCTACAATAATACCTTCAACTCCAGCCGTTTTTAATTTCTCTAACTCTTTTCTCATATCAGCCGAGCTACGGTGCGCTCCATTACGTGTAAAATCAGCATAAAACATCGGTAAATAAATGTATCCGATTTTCTTTTTATTATCTAAAATTGCTGATTTAGCATAGGTTTCTTCAATTTCTATGACATCTCTTATAATTGGAATTACCTTAAATGAACCATCAGGCTTCTTTACTGTTAATCTCACTTCTGTTCCCTTTTTACCTTTAATTAAATCAATGGCTTCATCCATTTCCATATTTGTAATATCTACAGGTTCGGCAGCACCTTGCGCTACTTTATGTATTTCGTCGCCTGCTTTTAGTTCACCTTGTTTAAAAGACGGAGAGCCAACGATAATTTCAGATATTTTTAAAATTCCATCTTTAGATTGGAGCTTAGCTCCTATTCCCTCAAACTGCCCACTCATACTTTGGTCAAATCGTTTTTTTTCTTTAGGCGCAAAATATTCGGTATGTGGGTCGTACAAACCTGTTATGGTATTTAGATAAATGGAGAATCTATCCTTACTTGAAATCTTATTAAGTCGTTTAAACCAATCTAAATTTGCTTTTAATGTTTTTCTACGTGCATCAACCTCTAAACTATCAAAAGATTTCTCTACAAATACAGTATCTTTTTTTTCTTTAGCTTTTTCTTGATTAGTTAGCATTTCATCTAATCTTGCAATCGTTTGAAATTTTAACATCTTACGCCATTCATCTTTCAGCTCAGCTTCAGTTATGGCATATTTTGATTTTTCACCATCTGTTTCATAAAACTCTTCCACCTTATAATCAAATGGTTTATTTAAAAATTCTTTACTCCAATCTTCTTTTTCTTGTATGCGTTTCTTAATTATAGATTCAGATAATTTATAAAAATCAAACGAGCCATTATTTATCTCATCATCAATACTTCTGCGGTATTTACTGAGTACATTAACATCCTCTTGCAACAAAAATTTTTTATTCAAATCTAACCGCTTTAAATATAGCTCATACACATTTTCACTAAAGCTATCATCTACCTTGAGTGGCGAATAATGGACTTGATTAATAACTGACATCAATATATCTTGAATTATTTGATTTTTATCAAACTGAAAATATGTAAATGAAGTAAGGCTAATAACAAGAATTAGCAGGACGGGTTTAATTATTTTTTTTAGCATAAAGTAAATTTACGGTTTATATTACAGAATGATTTCTTGAAAATAACCGTATTAACAAAATTATAGAAAAAAGTTCAAAAAACTATTTCAAAAGTCATTTATAATGAACTAAACCTAATACAATAAACTATTTGACACTTTAGGTATTAAATCTTAAATGTACTCCCCTCAGTCGCTAATTCTGTATTCGGAAAAATAGTTTTAGCTTCAGCTAAAAAATCATCAAGGCTTCCATAACGGGCCGAAAAATGCCCAATAATGAGTTGATTAACCATTGCTTGTTTGGCTATTTCGGCAGCTTGACAAGCTGTACTGTGATACGTTTCTTTAGCTCTATCTTTTTTATCCTCTAAAAAAGTACTCTCGTGATAAAGTAAATCTACGCTTTTAATATCTTCAATTAGTTCAATGAAAAATTTTGTATCGCTACAAAATGCATAACTCCTTGGTTTAGGAGGATCATTCGTCAAATCTTCATTTTTAATTATATTACCGTAGTTATCTTCTGCATCAAAGCCTTGTTTAAGTTTATGAATTTCGGCAAATGAGACTTTTAATTTTTCTAATTTATACTTATCAATATTTCTAGGTAAAGGTTTTTCTTTAAACAAAAATCCAGTTGTTGGCACACGATGCTTTAAGGGAATACTATACACCTCTACTTTATCATCCTCAAAAATAAGTTGATTAATTTTATGTTGTGTAAAAACAAAATGCATTGGGTAACTTAAAAAGGTATCTGAGTGTTTATGAGTGAGTTCAATAATTTCTTTAAGTTCTTTAGGCGCATAAATAGTTAATGGATTTTTACGTCCTAATAAGTGCATACTACCCAATAAACCTGGCAATCCATAAAAATGGTCGCCATGTAAATGACTTATAAAAATATGATTGACATTTTGAAAGCGTGCTTTATATTTTCTAAACTGCATTTGCGTGCCTTCGCCACAATCTATTAAAAAAAATCGCTCAGCTATGTTTAATAGCTGAGCGGTTGGGTTTCGATTTGCTGTAGGTGTTGCGGCGCTACTTCCTAGAATAAGTAATTCGAAGGGTTGTGATGAGTGCATAGGTTTACCTTCGATATTAATATTAATTATTTAAAACTGTCATGCGTTTTGTGGCTACAGCACCCTTATATTTTAAACTATAAACATAGGTTCCAGAGGCTAAAGTAGAGGTATTAAAAATTACTGCATTTTCTCCAACTACAGTTTTTATGGTTTGCATTGCTACTACTTCCCCTAAGGTGTTATATAACATAACAGTGGCTTCATTTTCACCTTCTACATAAAATTTAATGGCTGTGCTAGATGTAGCAGGGTTAGGATAATTATTTCCTAAAGTCATTTTATCATTTTCATAATCAATAACGCCTGTAGCAGCCGAAATATTGATAATATAGTAATCAAGAATTTGAGGGGCAGCTAATGCACTTCCTCCATTCACATTTGGATTAGATGGACATGACCCAAATCCAGGAGTGAGAAATGGTGCAACTTGCAAAGCTAAAGTATATGAACCCGCTACTGTGGGAGTACCATAAATACTGGCGCAATTATTGGCATTTCCAGGGAATTTTAAAGATGGAGCTCCATTTACTGTACCATTGGCTAATGCAGCGGTAGAAGAACCAATCATTAAACCAGGAGGCAAATTATAATTAGTTATTCCTGTTGGTGTTGTTAATTCAAAACGATTAAAACAAAATAATAATCCACTGCTAACCGTATCTTTAGGAACTTTTACTGTAATTTTTTGTTCGTATGGTACACCTACTGTACCCGAAAGAAAATTTGTAGCGCTATCTGGCCACACACCAACTTTATTACTTGATATAAAAACTGGGTCTAATGAGCATGTAGGTACTGTTTGAGCAAATACACTTGTTAAGCATGCTACGATAGAAATAATAGTAAAGTAAATTTTTTTCATACAAATGATTTTATGAGTTTATATAGGTAAAAATAAGACTAAATGCCTTTTGTAGCATTTATTTAACAAAAAAGTAATAAACAAAATGATGCTTATTTTTTTATTGACGACCAGCTAATAAGAACATAACAGCCATACGAACAGCCACACCATTTTCTACTTGATCAAGAATTATAGATTGACTACAATCTGCCACATCGCTCGTAATTTCTACACCACGATTAATAGGGCCTGGGTGCATGATGATTATTTTTTTAGATAATGAGTCTAATAATTTTTTATCCAAACCATATAACATGGTGTATTCTCTAATAGAAGGAAAAAACTTAATATCTTGTCGCTCTAATTGAATACGTAGCATATTCGCTACATCGCACCACTCAAGAGTTTTTCTTAAATCGGTTTCTACTGTTACTCCTAGGCTTTCAATATACTTAGGAATCAACGTAGTTGGCCCGCATACTTTAACTTGTACGCCTAGTTTTTGAAGGCAAAAAATATTTGATAAAGCAACTCTGGAATGCAAAATATCACCGATAATTGCAATTTTCTTTCCTTTTAAATCACCTAAACGTTCTTGCATTGAAAAAGCATCAAGCAAAGCTTGCGTAGGATGTTCATGAGCACCATCACCAGCATTTACAATTTTAGCATTTACTCGTTTAGATAAGAACTCGGCAGCTCCTGCACTCGAGTGGCGCATAACTACCATATCCACTTTCATGGCTAAAATATTATTAACGGTATCTATCAAGGTTTCTCCTTTTTTTACAGAAGACGAAGCCGCTGTAAAATTAACCACATCGGCACTTAAACGCTTTTGGGCTAATTCGAAAGATAAACGAGTACGAGTAGAATTTTCAAAAAATAAATTAGCAACGGTAATATCTCTTAACGAAGGTACTTTCTTAATCGGGCGATTAATTACTTCTTTAAAATTTTTAGCGGTATCTAATATTAATTCAATATCCTGTTTAGTAATATATTTAATTCCTAATAGATGATTAACGCTTAAATGACTCATAGCTGTTTTAAAGATATTATTTTCTTTTTTTATTTACAATGCTTAATTAATATTTATGTTAAGTAACGCTCTTTTATAACATTAATATGATGTTGGGTATGGCCAGCTATCATATAACCCAAGCTTAACACATTATTTTCTCCAGCCGCACTTTTACCTTTTAATAAAAGTTTATCATTGGATAAATGGCTAAATTGTATAATGGTTGCTTGACGTACAATATCAAACTCCATCACTAAATCTTCAAATGCAACTTTTGACAAACCAGAATTTGCAGCATACACATTTTCATCAAACCCCGGCAAAACCTGAGTTTCTCCTCTAGAAAAACACAAGACTCTATAACTAAACACGCGTTCAGTATCAATAATGTGGTTTATAACTTCTTTTATCGTCCATTTATTGGGCGCGTATTGATAATTAAATTGGCTGGACGGAATAGATTTTAGAAATCGTAAAGTAGTTTGATGATTATTTTTTAAAGCTAAGTTAATATCACTTTCTGAAACCAAATTAATATAGTGTTCAAAATAAGCGATATAATCTTGCTTTTGTGGTCTCATCAAATTATTAATCTATTAATGTTACTCGGTCTTTTTTATCGGTTTCACTCCACTCTACTTTCACGTTTTGAGATTCAATAGAATCAATCGTTAATCCAACATATTTTGCTTGAATAGGTACATGACGACTAAAACGTCTATCAACTAAAACTAGCAATTCAACGTCCGTTGGTCGTCCAAAAGCAAGCATTGCATCTAATCCAGCTCTAATGGTACGCCCTGTAAATAATACATCATCTACTAAAATGACATATTTATCCTCTATCATAAAATCAATATTCGTTTTATTGGGTTTTAATTCTTTCTTCCTAAAATCATCTCTATAAAACGTAATATCTAAATCTCCACAAGGCACTTCTTTTTTCAAGATGCCTTTTAATATTTTTTGAATTCTATGCGCTAAATAAATACCACGAGGTTGTAACCAAATTATAACCGTATTACTAAAATCGTTATGCACCTCTATTAATTGATAACATAAGCGCTTTAAGGTTACTTCTAATTGTTTATTTTCTAATAATACTCTTGGTTTCACAACAAGGGGTGTTTTTATATCTATTAACTAAAATCTTTATGGTTTAAAGTTAAATTTATAATTTCAAACAAACAAGTACATGCAATTACATAAAAATAGTTTGGGTTCTATCAGGGCCAATGGAAACAATGCTGATAGGCACTTCTACTATTTTTTCAATGTATTTTATGTAATCAACTAATTCTTTTGGTAAAGTCTCTTTTGAAGTTAATTTAGTTAAATCGGTATTCCAGCCTTTTACTGTTTCGTACACAGGTGTTACATCACTTGGCTCGATACTATATGGCAAATAATCAATTTTTTGACCTTTATACAAATAATGCGTACACACTTCAATCTCCTCAAAATCTGAAAGCACATCTGCTTTCATCATCATTAATTCAGTTACACCATTTATTTCTATGGCATATTTTAAAGCTGGAATATCTAACCAACCACAACGACGTGGGCGGCCTGTAGTAGAACCAAACTCACGCCCATTTTGACGTATCTTCTCTCCTACTTCATCGTGTAGCTCTGTTGGAAAAGGTCCACTTCCCACCCGAGTACAATATGCTTTAAAAATACCAATAACATTACCAACTCTATTTGGTGCAATACCTAAGCCATTACATGCCCCTGCACAAATAGTATTAGAAGATGTTACAAATGGATAAGAACCAAAATCAATATCCAATAAAGAACCTTGAGCACCTTCGGCCAGTATCTTTTTTCCTTTTTTTATAGAGTCATTAATGTAATGTTCGGTATCTATAAAGGTTAATTTTTTTAATTCATCAATAGCTGCAAACCAAGCAGGCTCAAGTTCAGACAAATTGTACTCGAAATTATAAAATGCTAATAATTGCTTATGCTTTTCTACTAGGTTATTATATTTCTCTCTAAAATCAGCTCCTTCAATGTCTCCTACACGTAAGCCATTTCTACCCGTTTTGTCCATATAAGTTGGACCAATTCCTTTTAAGGTTGAACCAATTTTATTTTTCCCTTTAGCTGCTTCGCTTGCAGCATCTATTAATCGGTGTGTTGGTAAAATTAAATGTGCTCGTTTACTAATCACTAATTTCTTATTTACATCAACACCTAAAGCGGTTAAAGCATCTACTTCTTTTTTAAAAATAACAGGGTCAATTACTACGCCATTACCAACAACATTAAGTGCCGTAGGATGAAATATCCCACTTGGTATCGTATGTAAAACATGTTTTATACCATTAAATTCAAGTGTGTGACCAGCATTTGGTCCACCTTGAAATCTTGCAATTATATCGTATTTTGGAGTAAGAACATCTACAATTTTTCCTTTTCCTTCATCGCCCCATTGTAGGCCTAATAACACATCTGCTTTGCTCATAAAAATTTGTTAAGGTTAATAAAATAAAGCCTTCAAATTTACGATTATCAACATATTTTGAGCGAATAACAAATTAACAATTTGTAAGGTTTTGAACAAAACAGTAACATGCCTATTTGTATAAAACATAAATGCCCTTCATTAATAAAAACAAAGGGCATTTAATAAAAACGAATTTTGTAATTACCATTTAGCACCAGGATACATTCGTGGTAATGCTTGCATTTCTAATAAAATATATGCCAAATGTTCTGTATGAATGCCCTTACGACTACCAGTTTGCATGAACACATTTTGTGGAATAGAAAGTGTTGATTTAATAATA
>JADLER010000154.1 GCA_020846025.1 Bacteroidia bacterium
CAAATATTCCGGTAGCTGAAGAGGTTGCACCAGAATTATAACCATGTATTGTTGCAGGAACAGAACCATTACCATACACATCTAATTTATAAGTTGGATTTAATGTGCCAATCCCTGCTAAACTGGCTGTATTTGTAATAGCTGCATTAGTTAATGATACAGTTGACCATAAACCAGATAATGATGAAAGATTAACTGAGTTTGTTCCAACACCAGATGTCAAAGTTGTTCCTGACAAACTTAATGGCGAGGTAATAGAAACAGTATTCGTTCCTCCAAAACTTAAAATCCCTGATAATGAAGAAAAAGTTGGTTTGGGTACATTTACGGTAAAATTAGTTCCTGTTGTAGGAGTAACTATTGCAATGCCTGTTCCGGTAATTGTTGGAGTTGGAGGAAGTGGCAAATTTTGAAATGTTCCATTTCCAGCCGCATCACTTGTGAGTACCTGCCCAAAAGTGCCACCGGTAACAGTTAAAGTATTTGTAAATACATGTGGCGTTGTAACACTTGCATTAAACTTACCATCACCTACTACATGAAAATTTGCTTGTGGAGAAGTAGTACCAACTCCAAAATTCGTTCCATCAAAATATAAATTATTTCTAGGTAAGGTATCCCAAACTGTTGAGTTATAATATAAAAACTGCCCATTTAATCCTCCTGGTAAAACACCTGTAGATCCTGAATTTGGAACATTAACTGTAAAGTTTGGATAACTACCTGTTACAGTTGCGCTATTTATTCCAACAATTGAAACAGATTGACTTGGCGCAACTGTTGGAGTATTAATAATTAAATTCGGATAAGTGCCAATAACTGTTGTAGCTCCTGTTCCTACAATGTTTGCAGTACCCGAAATAATTCCAGAATTTATATCAATTCCAGTACCAGCCGAATACGTTGGGCTAGAATTAATAGTAGTTGTATTACCACCTACCGATAAAATATTATTGCTATAAGTAACGATTGGCGCTCTTGAGTGTAAAGCATAAGGAACACTCATAAACAACTGTTTAGTACCAATAACATTTGAGTTTACGAATACCTCATATCCAATACCGATAGCCCAAGGTATTACAGAAAATGAAGCAACTGATCCGCTTATCTGAGTACCTTGACCAATTACAAGATTCACCATGCCAAATTGATTGGTAGTAGTTGCATGAGACTCATGATACAACAAAGGCCCTGATAAGCCATCATATAATTTAAATTCAACAGTTACAGCAGAATTACTCATCACTGCACCAGCACTTGTTCGAATTATAGATTGATAATTGATGCCCTGAGGGACTTGGGCTAAAATGATCGTTGAAATAAATAAAAAAAAGATAATTAATGATTTCTTCATATAATGATTTTTTTAAACAGATTTTTTAGTAAAGTAGGTATTACAAAGATATTAAACCTTTGTAATTAGGCAAGAATTTTAACACTAAATACCTGATTAAAAGAAAAAAACAAGACTTTAAGCGAAAGAGAAAGTGGATTCAACTAAAATCTATAAATCCCAAACACTTTGGCGTTTTTTATACGAACTGGGTTTAAAAAAATCTTTATGCTCCAAAATAAATGCCATCATAAAATAAATAATTATTGGAGAGCCAAACGTAAAGAAAGATAAATAAATAAAGTACATACGTATGTGAGTAGTTTTAATACCTAGTTTTTTTCCCCACCATTCACACACCCCAAAGGCTTTTTGCTCAAACCAGTATTGTATTTTATCTATCATCTTATATAAAAAGTAAAATTAATTTAATTTTTAAGCAAAAATTCTGCCACTCTGCACTTTAAACATTCTTTTTTTAAACAATAATTATCGTAAAGGTAAATTTGCGCTTGACTTTCCATGGCGTTTTTGGCATCCATGCCCAATTGAGCATAAGGTTTTGTTTTAGTATTTTCCTCAGATGGCAAGGCTTGTAATAGGTTTAAAGCATAATCTATATAAAACTCCTGCTGGGTGTGCTGTGCTATAAAAAACAAAAATGGAACTATTGTATTTATTATACTGTTATTAATAGATAACTCACCAAACTTACAACTTAATTTTTGTTCGTCGCTATCGAAATAATAATGTGTCTGCCAATAAAAACTTGGAGTTATATTAAAGAATTTTTTGATTTCTTTTATAGAAGGTTGTTTTTCTATGAGATGAAATAAGGATGTTTGCTGATTTAAAAGCTGTGCTAATTGAGCTAATCGAATTGTTGGGAAATTAGAAGGACGTGTTTTAGAAAATTTCCAAATCTTTTTTTGCAAAGTAACTAATTGATATTTGTGTTTCAAAAATTCAAACTCATTTTGTAAATCTTTTGCATACGCATCTTGTAAAGGCTCTTCTAAAAATCCAGCAACACCAAACAATAGTGCTTCTATTTGAGTAATATTTCCTATATGTTTTTTAATGATAGAATTACCTAAATGCTTAGCTAATAATTCAAAAGCTTCATCATTTATTTTTAACCCAAAGCTTCTGAATAAAAGTAGATATAAGGTTTCTTCAAAATTATGTTGTGCAAACTTAAAGAGTTGTTCAATATAATTTGTTTTTGACTCAAGGCGCGAAACCGCTAATTTATCTAACCATAAATTCCAAATGATACTAGGAACTGTATTAATTGCTTGACCGCAAGCTATTTTTTGTTTAGATACTTGGAGTTGATGATATTGCTCTAATAACTTAGGTTTCACGTATTTTTTAAGTTCTAAAACCGACACGTTATATTGCTTATTTTGTTCAAGTTCTACATCGTGTTCGTACACAACATGTAAAATTAAATTATCATAGGCTTTATTAAATTGATGTTGATGTTTCAGCCAGTCGGAGGTTTTAACATGGATTTCTACATTACCTGCCAATAAAAGTTCGTTAATTTTAACTTTAGAATTAAAAAAATCAGGACCTGAGTCCTGATTATGTTCACCAATAGAAACTATTTCAATAGCTTCGTTTTTAGTTCCAATAAATTTATTTAACTGAAGCAATTTATACTTCCAAATGGTATGAAGTAAGGCTTCGTTCATCTTATTTATTTGGAGCAGATGCCGGTTGAGTCATTTTAATTGAAAACACATATTGCGTTAAAGCCTCTTTTTGTTCGGCAGTTAGCTTAGCTTTTTTCGACATACTTTCAATTATACCTGGCCAATCTTGTTCCGAAAATTTATAAATACTTTTAGTTGCATGGCAATTAGTACAAGCTCCGGTATAAATAGTATGCCCTTCATTTAGAACAGACATCGGTGCATTTGGGTATTTTGTTTTAATAGCAGTTAATTGTTCGTCTTGAGGTGCAAACACACCATTACCAATTCGTTTTGGAGACTCAGTTGTTTTTGTTTCGGCTGTACTTGTAGTTGTTGATTTCTTAGAAGCACATGCAACCATAACACTAATGGTAACTATGGCAATTGATAATTTAAGTAGTTTCATAATGTTTTAATCTTTGGGGTTAAATTTATGTATTATTATTTATTCTTCTATTTTGTGTTCATTTATCTTTCGGTATAATGTTCGCTCACTAATACCCAACTCTTGTGCGGCATATTTGCGTTTACCTTTGTGTTTTTTTAAAGCTTTTTTAATCATATCAATCTCTTTATCTTGAAGTGATAATGATTCTTCCACTTCAATTGGTTTTGTATATCCAGCACCTTCTTTTACAATAATTGGGTTATGAATTTTTATATCATTTACTCCTGTTACTTCTGTATAATTAGCGCCAAGAGGTTGAATACTGTCTGAAGTTGAAATATTATCACTTGGTAAATCGCTGATATTAACACTACCCGATTGAATGATGTCGCGTACCACTTTTTTTAAATCATTCAGATCTTTCTTCATATCGTATAATACCTTATACAACAATTCGCGTTCATTCAAATCTGAATTATTTGAAGCACCTGAAAAAGAACTTCCGGCAAGAGTAGGCACATTACTTACATTATAATTTGGTAAATACTGTAATAAACATTCTAAAGAAATTTCTCTTTCTTTTTCTATAATTGAAATTTGCTCAGCTATGTTTTTTAGCTGACGAATATTACCTGGCCAATAATAATTTATTAGAGCCTGCTCTGCTTCTGGCAATAACTTAACGGTTGGCATACGGTATTTAGAGGCGAAATCGTGTGCAAATTTTTGAAACAGTAATGCAATATCTCCTTTCCGTTCGCGTAGTGGTGGTAAATTAACAGGAACAGTATTTAAACGATAATACAAATCCTCTCTAAACTTTCCTTTTTCAATGGCCATGCTAAAATTAAGGTTAGTTGCAGCTACCACCCGTACATTTGTTTTTTGAACTTTGCTACTTCCCACTCTAATATATTCACCTGTTTCTAAAACACGTAATAAACGAGCTTGTGTAGATAAAGGCAACTCCCCTACTTCATCTAAAAAAATGGTTCCACCATTAGCAACTTCAAAATAACCTTTTCTAGCTTCGTGTGCGCCTGTAAAGGCTCCTTTTTCATGTCCAAAAAGTTCACTATCAATAGTTCCTTCGGGTATAGCACCACAGTTTACTGCTATGTATGAACCATGTTTGCGAGAACTATTTTGATGTATAATCTGAGGAAAGGCTTCTTTACCAGTACCGCTCTCACCAGTAATTAACACATTCAAATCAGTAGGAGCTACTTGATATGCCACATCTATTGCCCTATCGAGCAATGGATTATTACCAATAATTTTAAAACGTATTTTTATATCCTGTATTGTCATTCTAATTAAATTATCAAATAATAATTAAATAACTTCTCCTATTAAAGTACTACTCGTACAAGATGTAGCTATTACATTCACATAATCCCCTTTTTTTAAATTCCCCTTAGGGAAAACCACTACCGAATTTTGAGAATTTCTGCCACTCATCATCTCCTCCGATTTCTTTGAAATCCCTTCTACCAATACACGGTGTGTTTTTCCTACACCTTCTTTTGTTCTTAATTCGCTATGTTTTCTTTGTAAATCAATAATCTCTGTTAGTCTTCTACTTTTTATATCATCTGATATATCATCTTTATATTTTCTTTCGGCTAATGTTTTTGGTCGCTCACTATAGGCAAACATGTATGCAAAATCATAACGAACAAATTCCATAAGTGATAAAGTTTCTTGATGTTGCTCTTCTGTTTCACCACAAAAACCAGTAATAATATCTGAACTAATTGCAGCATCAGGCATTATGCGACGA
>JADLER010000155.1 GCA_020846025.1 Bacteroidia bacterium
ATGAAAATACCATGAATAAATTTGCTGCTGCTCAAGAACAGGGAACATCAATATTTGAAAAAATACAATCTACACCTTATGGCTATGAAGATGAAGAGCCAACAGAATGCCCTACTGCTGAAGCAGGAAGATTTTGGGGCTATGGAAATTGGGTAAATACATCTTGTCTTTTGAAACATCCAGACAATTGGATAGACCAAAATAATGATGGCATACCCGATCCAACCTATAGCCAATGTAGAGAAAGAGAATATTATGCGTTTTGGATAAAAATAAGAAAGCAAGATGATTGTTATTTAGCATACAGTTGTAATTAATAAAATACAGATTATTAAATAAATGAAAATATTTTTATCCATCATATTATTTACTTCCAGCCTAATTGCTTCATCACAGGAAATAAAAAGAGTAATAGTTGATTCTAAAACAAAAGAACCGATACCTTATGCAACAATAAAAATACTTCATACAAATAAAGGGAAGATAGCCAATTCAAATGGAGAATTTAAGTTAGATTTTCAACTAAATGACTCAATTTTTATTAGTAGTGTAGGTTATTTAGATACTATTTTAATAGGGAAAAATATTGACAAATTAATTTTTCTTATATCCAAGCCTTCAGTTTTAGATAACATTGTAGTAAGCAACCCAAAAATTATAAATAGATTTATTATAGGAAATGGAGCAGAATTTATTAATAAAAAGACAATTTGTAATTTTAAAGAAAGTGCAAATATAAAATTGACAAAATGTTTACCATGGACAGGTGGTGGTGGTGCTGAATTTGCAGAACCAATGATGTTGCCAGATACTAATAAAATATATAGATTAAGCAAAGCATATATCCCTGTTAAATATACTTCAAGTTGTTGGCAACCAATTTTTATACAAGTTTATGAGGCAGATAGTATTAACGGAATGCCGGGTTCATTAATTTTTAGAAAACATTTATCACTCAAACCAGAAAACTATAAAAAGGGAAAAATTATACTTGATTTACATAATGAAAATATTTTCTTTATCAAACAGAAAAAATTTTTCATCAGCATAAGTTGGGATACTGAAAATTCAAACAAAAATTGTTTAACAGGTATATTATTATTTAGAGATTCCGAAGGAATTTGTTATAGTAGAAGCATCGTTTTTAATGATTACCATTGGATTGTATTTGATTGGACTCCTCAAAAAGAGAATAGTTTTGAAAGACTTAGAACTATATTTGCAGCTGAAATAGAAGAAATGGAATAATAACTTTTCACTGCAACGTCTTCATTGCAAACCTTGTGTTTAGCTAATGAAACGTTGCAGTTTCTTTATACAACTTTTTACAACATAAGAACATTACATTACCCCCTCTACCACAAGTCTTCTAAATTAGTCACAATGAAATACATAACATTAATATCATTTGCTTTATTAATATGGCTTAATAGCTTATTGGCTCAATCACCTGATAAAAGACAAATAGCAGTCTGTGATATTCAAACAAAAGAACCTATACCTTATGCAACAATAAGATATACTGAAAATAAAGGCGGTACTTACACAAATACCAATGGCTTTTTTATATTAGACAAAGCATTAAAAGATAGCCTGTATATATCAAGCATTGGATATTTGGATAAGAAAATAAGCAGAAGTGATATAATAAATGATACAATTTATTTGGAACCTCAGGTTAATGAATTACCACCACTAATTGTTAGCAAAAGAAAAATAGTTAAAGAGGAAACATTAGGGGTTATTAAAGCAAAAGTATTTGAAGGGTGGGCAAGTGCTGGATATGGAGAAGAATTTGCACAAAAATTCTTTTTTCCTGATACAACAAAAATATATAAAATCAAAACTATAATAATTGGAGCAGGGAGGTTTGACCCTACCATCCCAATAGTGATACATATATATAATACAGGTGCAAATGGTTATCCTGATAAAGATATTTTGCTCAATAAAATTGTATTAACTAAAAAAGATTTTAAAAAATCAAAGAAAAGATTTGAAATAGATATAAGTGCTGAGAATATTTTAATAAATGAAAGCAGTTGTTTCATAGGTTTTGAATGGCTTCCTATGCCAATAATAAGTGGTAGGTGGCCAACAAGCTCTCTTTTATTAACAGAAGAATTTACGACTGGCTTTACCTACGTAAAAGCATTGCGATCAAGTACAAAAGATAAAAAGTGGGGAAAAATACCAGTACTGATACCGAGTTTATCTCAAACAAATAACCCCACTAATACAATCATGTCCATCAAGGTTGATGTTTTGGAATAGTATAAATTATTACGATGAAAATACCATGAATAAGTTTGCTGCTGCAAAAGAACAGGAAACATCAATATTTGAAAAAATACAATCTACACCTTGTGGCTATGAAGATGAAGAACCAACAGAATGTCCTACTGCTGAAGTAGGAAGATTTTGGGGATGGGGTACTGTTAAGGTAACACCAGGTACAGAATTTAATCCCACCCAACCAGGTTGCCCTTGTGGCGGATGGTTGGGTTATCAAGAATATTATATTTTTGGTATATTTACTTTAACTCATAGAGATGCAGTAAAATGTGCTCCATGCACTAATTAACATATAAATCGTGCTGCATAAGATAGAAGTGCAGCACGATTTTTTATTTCATTTTAAATGATAATACTTTGAAAACACTAAATATTTGCTTGCTTCTTTTAATTTCTACGTTTAGCTATGCCCAACAAGTAAAAGGAATTATTGAAGACAGTATTTCCGGCGAGAAAATTTCTTATGCTACAGTATATATAAAAAATATTCCCTCTAAAGGTTGTTATTCCAATGCAAATGGTGTGTTCAATATTACTTGTTCAACTTCAGATACTCTTTGTATTATTGCTTTAGGCTATAAAAAGATTTTCATTCCAGTTGATAACACTTTGTTTAACAGCCATACAAACTTTAAGCTTATAAGAGAAAATAAACTATTACCTGAAGTGGTAGTAACTAATGCAAAACGTAAAACGAATAATAAAATATCTGTAGGCTTTCACAAAAGAAAAAAAGAAATTAGCTCCCCTGCTATATTAGGAGGAAAAATAATTGTGTTTATCGATTCTGAAATTAAGAAAGATGAATACATCATATCCAAACTATTTTTTTCAATTGCCAAACCATATCCTTATTATATAAACCGAGATGGATATTCTTTCGGTAGAAAAAAATTCTCTAAGGGGAGTGTTAGAATACTACTGTATGATGCAGATACAGTAAATAATGCAGGAAACTTTAAAAGATTATTACCAGAAGACATTATTTGTGAAGCTGAATTAAAAAATTATTTACTGAAAGTAGATGTAAGCAAATTCAATATAGCTTTTCCCGACAGCGGGGTGTATTTGGGGCTTGAATGGTTGGGTGAAAAAGATAGCGATACATCGGTTATGGTGTATAAATATAATATTGCTCCTGAATATTTTAGCTCTCGGATGAATAATCCTAAAAGTTTAATTTCTTCTTTTGCTAATAAGTTCTATGACCCTTATGAAATACCAGAAAATAAAAATATTCCTCATAAGGATGTTCCTAATTTTGGTTTAGAACTTATAAAAATTGATTGATAGAAATTCATGCAAGTTCATCAGGTATGAGTGTAAATAGTAGTTACGGTTTTTTGGTATTTACTACAACAGATGATGTAGATGCCTACCTTGATTATTTAAAAGCAAATACCCATGCCGATGTGCAGGAATACCTTAGCACAATGGGATTTTCTAATAGTTTGGGAGCTACTTTGTATGATGAAGAATATGCCACTGAACTTGTAACGGAGGAACAAGCTATTAATTATATTGTAAATACACACAGGATATTTCAAGTACAAAATGTGGTAATGAAACCCATTAATGAAGTAAATGAAGAAGTAAAATGGGAATTTTTTTTAACAATGGTTTCATCTAACTTAAATTTTGGCAGTTACGAAAATTTAAAAGCAAACTATTACGATGAAAATACCATGAATAAATTTGCTGCTGCTCAAGAACAGGAAACATCTATATTTGAAAAAATACAATCTACACCTAATGGCTATGAAGAAACAGAACCCAATTCTACTGAAGCATTGATACCTTTGTATGGGCGAAAATATGAATATGAGACAAGTTGCAGTCAACCACATTATAATGTACTCGGAAATTGTGTACGTGATTGCCAAACGATTAGACGAAGAGTTACCCATATTTGTTTTATAACAATCAAAGGCCCAAAATATGTGGAAAGCTCTTGGTCAGAGTCTTCTGAAGGCTGCTGAGTTTTCAATTTACGAGCAGATGTGGCAACTTATTTGCTGTTGCTCCTAGCTTTTTACATTAAATATTAACGATGAAAATTATCTTAATTCTGTTCATGCCTCTGATTACATTTGCTCAGAAAAAATGTTCTGGTATTGTTATAGATAGAATAACTGGAAGTAGAATCCCTTATGCTGCTATTGGGCTTATTAAAGAAAATAAAGGAATTAATGCCAATGAGGACGGTAGTTTTAGCATCGTGCCTTCTTTTCCTCAAACTGATAGTCTTAGAATATCATCAGTAGGCTATAAAGCACTTTTATTACCTGTTTCAACATGTGTAAACGAGGGTGTTGTCATGCTTCAACAAGAAATTCGGGAACTTAAAGAAGTAATTGTTTCAAACCGTTCTAAACAGACTTTTATTCTCAACAAGTTTAGGAAATGCAGTTGGAGTATTTATAAAATTGGGCTGAATACTATATCACAGTTGGCACAGCGTTTCAATGCACCCGCACAAGGAATGCAACTTACGGCATTGGAGCTATGTAAAGACGATTCGGAGAGTAAATTTCGTATTCGTATTTACGATATAGACTCTACTTATAAATACCCTTCAAACGATTTGGTTGACAGTGTTATAGAGGTAACATCTAAAGAAGGTCATGTACGAATCAATCTTGAAGACTACAATATCATTATTCCAGGTAAAAGTTTTTTTATAGCTATAGAATGGCTTTATATCCCTTTTAATATACAGTTAAAAAAAGAGAAGATAAACGGGAGAAGAATAGTGCAAGCGTGGTATAAGCCACAAATTAAACTTATTGAACGTGAACAAAATGCGATAAATGAGGATATTTGGGAGCTTAGTTTTATGGGTAGATGGGCTAACAGGTGGGTATCAAAAGGAGTCAATTTTCAAATTACAGCGGAGTTGAGGTAGTAATTTTTTTCATTATCCATTACCCAAGAGTACAAAACACTAAACCATAAAAAAATTAATTGTTATTTTTACAGTTGTGCTAAGTGCTGCTGTAATTGCCTTTGTTGGATGCCAAAAAACGAGTACTGAAAAACAAGAACAGGGAATAGTTGGCACAACAGAAGTAAGTGCAAACTTATTGGGTATGAGTGTAAATAGTAGTTACGGTTTTTTGGTATTTACTACAACAGATGATGTAGATGCATACCTTGATTATTTAAAAG
>JADLER010000156.1 GCA_020846025.1 Bacteroidia bacterium
ATTTATCTTGAACGCTACCTACACTACATTTAGCAGCTTTTATTTCGTGTAGTTTTTGTTGACTATAATATTTTAATTTTATACCAGCGCCTGCATATTTAACCTCATTGTTATTAATTATGCATAAACCTACTTCCATACTGTCTTGAGAGTCGTGAATACTTTGTTGATTTAGAGCTTCTCGTACATACAAATTCATAGTATGAAGTATTTCTGTAGGAATCGAAAGTTTTTTTTCAATGACGGCGTATTTAATGGCATCGTGTGCTAATAAAGATAAGAAGGCACCTGGAACGCCATGTCCGGTACAGTCAATAACAGCTACAAATAATCCATATTCATTTTTGTGCACCCAATAAAAATCGCCACTTACAATATCCTTTGGTTTATATAAAAACTCTAAATTTTCACTCACAGATTTTAAGTATGATGATTTAGGTAAAATAGATTCTTGAATTCGTTTAGCATAACGAATACTTTCTAATATTTCTTGATTTTTTTGGCTAATTTCCTCATTAGTATGTTTTAAAATCCTATTCCCTTTTATTTTTTGCCTTATTGAAGTGTAAAATAAAATTGTAGCAATACTTGTACTAATAATTATAATTAAGAATAAATCTCGATGCCCTTTAGGATAACAAACCATGTAATTATCCTCTGCACCAAAGAAAGTATCTGTTAATGTTAGTTCTTCTTTATAATTACCTTTAATGGGTTCATGCGAAAAGGCATGGGTTAAAATAAGGGTTAAAAGAAAAGAATATATATATTGTTTCATTACATTACATTTTCAATTATAATAAGCGCAACTAATCTACATACTTTCTAAAATATATCACCGATGAAATGTGATTTGTTTTATTTAATTAACAATTTTATTAAGTCTATCCATTTGTTCTTTTAAAGATTGAATATACTCTTTGTGTAATAAATCAATTAAATTTTTTACAGAAAGTATTTGATGAATATTAGATACTCCATGGCCGGCAGACCAAATATCTTTCCATGCTTTTGCTTCGTTACTTATTAACTTTTGCTCAAGTTTCTCTTTACTATGTAGGCTCAAATCTACCTGATTAGCTTTTATACTTTTTTCTAAAAAATTAGCATTTACACCTGATACTACATCGGTATATATAATATCTTCTAGCGTAGAATGAATAAGGCAATTTTTATAATCTTGGTTTGCCAAACTCTCATGTGTAGCAATAAATCGGGTTCCCATATAAGCAAAATCAGCACCTAATGTTTGCGCGGCAACTATATCTTTACCACTATTAATACTGCCTGCTAACACCATACATTGAGGCGATAAACTTAAAATTTCGGCACTAAATGCAAAAGGATTGGCCGTGCCAGCATGTCCTCCAGCTCCAGCACACACTGCAATTAACCCATCAACACCTGCCTCTAAGGCTTTTTGAGCATGACGTTTTTTAATGACGTCATGAAAAACCAAACCACCATAACTATGAATAGTATCTACTACATCTTTTACAGCTCCTAAAGAGGTAATTACAAGAGGAACTTTGTATTTGACACATAATGCTAAATCTGTTTGTAACCTATTATTAGTTTTATTTACAATTAAATTTACTCCAAAAGGCGCAGGTTTTGTTTGAGTTTCTTTTTCATAAACCTCTAACTCATGTGTAATTTCTTTAAGCATGGCTTCAAAATCATCCTCGGTTCTTCCATTTAATGATGGAAAGGTGCCTAACACTCCATTTTTGCAACACTCAATAACCAGTTTTGTACCCGACACTAAAAACATAGGCGACACAATAACGGGAATTTTTAGGCGAGATTTAAGGTCATTTATAGTCATATACAATATATTATGACATTAGAAATAAATTAGTGTCTTTTCTTTTTTCCACTAAACGAAGGGCACGTATCACACTTGTTTTTACCTCTAAACATAAAACAACTAGTAAACAAAAGCGAACTCAATAGTACAATAATTAAGACGTATAAATTTGATTTTTTCATTTATCTTTACAAAGATAAAAAAAGAATTGAATGAACTCTAAAGAACAATTTTTTAAGCAAACTTATATTGATAGATTAAAACAATTATCGGGTAATGAAATCGGTTTGTGGGGTGTGCTTTCACCTCAAGGTATGATAGAGCACATGGCAGATGCATTTGCAAATGCCTATGGTAAAATTAAATTACCTGCTCAAACACCAGAAGCTATTTTACCTAAGATGAGAGCTTTTGCTTTAAGTGATATTCCATTTAAAGAAAATACGAAGAACGTCTTAATGAGTGAAACACCAGCTCCTTTGCGTCATCAAACAATTTCTGATGCAATTAATGAATTGGATTTAGAAATAAAATCTTTTATAGAACATTATAAGTTACATCCTGGGCAAATAAACTTAAACCCATTTTTTGGAGAGTTGAATTATGAAGAGTGGCTTCAATTATTATATAAACATGCCCAGCATCATTTAAAACAATTTAATATAGCGTAATAAATGGCTTATTTTAAAGATAAAGATTTTCGAGAGTCTAAACATGATTCGGAAAATTTAATTTTTGGTACACGTGCTGTAATAGAAGCAGTGAGTGCTGGAAAAGAGATTGATAAGATTATTATTCAAAAAGGCTTGTCAAATCAATTATTTAGCGAACTTAGAAAAGCCATTCAAGGAAAAGAAATTCCATTACAGTTTGCGCCCCCCGAAAAATTGAATCGACTCACTTCCAAAAATCATCAAGGTGTTGTGGCATTTATTGCCGAGGTAACTTATTATCAAGTTGAAGATAAATTATCGGAAGTTTTTGAACAAGGAAAAACACCATTAGTATTATTGCTTGATAGGGTAACTGATGTAAGAAATTTTGGAGCCATTGCACGAAGTGCGGAGTGTGCGGGAGTTGATTTTATAATTATCCCAAGTAGAGGAGCCGCACAAATAAATGCCGATGCTGTAAAAACGAGTGCTGGTGCACTAAATCGAATACCAGTGTGTAGAGAGGAAAATTTAAAAAATACCTTAACATATTTAAAAGAAAGTGGGTTACAAATAATTGCCTGTCATGAAAAAACAGATCAATATTATTTTAAAGCTGATTTTACTAAGCCTACTGTTATTATTATGGGTTCCGAAGAAAATGGTATATCAAATGAATATATAAAACGAAGTGATATGCAAGTAAAAATTCCGATGATCGGTCATATTGCATCGTTAAATGTGTCGGTTGCCACAGGTATTATTTTATTTGAAGCCGTAAAACAAAGGTTATAAATTCGGTTTTACGAATTATGAAAAAATATATTATTGAAAACAATTGAAGAAATAATTGATCGGCAATTAATTAAAGAATGTAAATTTAAAACAGCTCGTTCGAGTGGAGCTGGCGGGCAAAATATAAATAAAGTAGAAACTAAAGTGGAGTTGTGGTTTGATATTGCTGCATCACAAGTATTAACAGATGACGAGAAGGAATTTTTAATAAAAAAGTTGCAATCTAAATTAGAAAAAGATACGATTATACATCTTCAAGAACAAAAGGAAAGAACGCAATTAAAAAATAAAGAACTCGTTAAACAAAAGTTTTATCAACTTATTTTGCTAGGATTTAAAACTAAAAAAATACGTAAACCAACTAAAATAAGTAAAATTGTAAAAGCCAAGAGATTAGAAAATAAACGACTGAGGAGTGATATAAAAAAGTTAAGACAAAAAATTAAATAATCAAATTATATATTATGCCAAAAATACTAGTTATAGATGATGAAAAAGCCATCAGGCAATCTATTAGAGATATTTTAGAATTTGAAAAATATACAGTAGATGAGGCAGAGAATGGACAACAAGGCTTGGATATGGCTTTGAAAGGAAGCTATGATGTGATTTTAAGTGATATTAAAATGCCAAAACTGGATGGAACGGAGTTATTAACCAAACTTATGGCTCAAGGTACCGAGTCATCTTTAATATTAATGAGTGGGCATGGTAACATCGAAACAGCCGTAGATGCAGTAAAAAAAGGTGCATTTGATTATTTAGCAAAACCTATTGACTTAAATCGCTTATTGGTAACTATTCGCAATGCGATGGATAAGAGTACACTTGTAACCGAAACCAAAATCTTAAAGAAGAAAATAGGGAAGTCGTATGAGATGATTGGAAATTCTAAAGCACTTAATAACATTAGAGACATGATTGAAAAAGTTGCACCTACAGAGGCACGCGTTTTAATTATGGGAAGTAATGGAAGCGGAAAAGAATTAGTAGCTAGAGAAATACATGCAAAGAGTCCAAGAGCTGGCGCACCTTTAATTGAGGTGAACTGTGCTGCAATTCCTAGCGAGTTGATAGAAAGCGAATTATTTGGTCATGAAAAAGGAGCTTTTACAAGTGCTATTGCAACACGTAAGGGTAAATTTGAATTAGCAGAAGGTGGTACCATTTTTTTAGATGAAATTGGAGACATGAGTTTATCGGCACAGGCTAAAGTGTTGCGTGCATTACAAGAAAATAAAATTACAAGAGTAGGTGGTGATAAAGAAATTAAAGTAGATGTGCGAATAATTGCAGCTACTAATAAAGACTTAAAAAAGGAAATAGAAAAAGGAGAATTTAGAGAGGATTTATTTCATCGTTTAAGTGTTATTCCTATTCAAGTACCATCGCTTAACGAACGAAAAGAGGATATTCCGTTGTTAGCTGAGCATTTTATCAACCTTGTGTGTACCGATTATGGAATGCCTATTAAATCAATATCTAAAGCTGCTATTACAGAATTACAGAAGAAAGACTGGACAGGAAATATTCGTGAGTTTAGAAATGTTATTGAACGTTTAATTATTTTGTGCGGAAAAGATATTTCCGATAAAGACGTGAAACAATTTGCATAGGATTAGTTAATGAAATGTAGTAATGTTATATTATGTTTGCCTTTAAGTGTGTTGTTGTATTCTTGTAAAAGCGACGTTACTCAAAATATTAATACCAAGTTTAATTCAGAAGATACACAAGTAGCATTTTCAAAGCTAATTGGTACATGGCAAAATTTTTCAAATGAAAATCTATTTATTGAATCATGGAAGATGATAAATGATACTCTATACAAAGGAGAAAGTTATATTTTAAAAAGCAATGATACCATTTTTCATGAATTTATGAATATTGAAAAAACAAACAATGAGTGGTATTATAAAGTAAAAGTTAATGGGCAAAATCATAATGAAGCTGTTGTTTTTAAATTAGCTTCATCATCACACAATCAATGGGTGTTTTATAATCCACAACATGACTTTCCAAATAAAATTACATATTTAAGAATTACAGAAGATTCTATTGTGGCATCTATTTCAGGCATATTGAACGGACAAGAGAAAGTAGAACAATTTCCAATGAAAAAAAATAAATAACATGATTAAAACAACCGAGTCCGATTCGTATTATAATAATCTTGAGAAGATGACCACTCAGGAATTACTCATGAATATGAATAAGGAAGATAAAACAGTACCTTTAGCAGTAGAGAATGTAATTCCTCAAATACAAAAATTAGTTGATGTAATTGTAGAAAAAATGGCGATGGGTGGCCGTTTATTTTATATGGGTGCGGGTACAAGCGGTAGATTAGGAATTTTAGATGCTAGTGAGTGCCCACCAACTTATGGCATAGAACAGGGTAGGGTAGTTGGTTTAATAGCTGGAGGCGATTCAGCAATTCGTAAGGCGGTAGAATTTGCCGAAGATGATATACATCAAGGTTGGAAAGATTTGCAGGAATATCAAATTAATAAACAAGATGTAGTTGTAGGAATTGCGGCCTCTGGAACAACGCCTTATGTGATTGGTGCATTAAAAACCTGTAACCAACATGATATTACCACGGCTTGTATTACATGTAACACAAATTCGCCCTTGGCACAAGAAGCACAACACCCAATTGAAGTTGTTGTTGGTCCCGAATTTGTAACTGGCTCAACTCGAATGAAATCGGGTACGGCACAAAAATTAGTGCTTAATATGATTTCTACTTCGGTTATGATAAAGTTAGGGCGTGTGAAAGGTAATAAAATGGTGGACATGCAATTAAGCAATCATAAATTGGTAGATAGAGGTACTAAAATGCTGATGAAAAATACGGGGCTTGAAGATTACGAGCAAGCCAAAGAGCTGCTTTTAAAATATGGCAGTGTACGAAAAGCAACCGAAAATTTTAAGGGATAAGCTATTCTTCTCTTAATCAAAAAACAACCAATTTAATCCAAATTTAAAGGCTCTGTCGGCTTGTAGATATCCCGGGGTTAAGCCATAATTGCTTCCTGTAAATCCTTGATTGAGGTGGTCGATTTTAAAGAAAATTCTAACAGGTTTTATGCGGGCATTTAAAAAGAAATCTACAAATGGATAATTTCCTACCTGAGTATAATATTGTGTGTGGTACTGATTAAGAATTGGAGAATAAGCATAACCGTAAAACTCACTATAATATTGTATGTTAAATCCAATTTGCAATTGTAACACTTTTTTAAATAAATTTCCTTGATAGTACAAAGCACTATTACCAATATGGTTAGGAATAGATACAATTGTTGGCTCAGATGATTGTTGATATCGGTAACCAATATTTAAACCTATATGCTTAAGAAATAGAAAATCTTTGTTGAGATAAGCAGAAAAATTTTGAACGGGAATTGAAATTTGCGTAGGTAAGGCTAAGTCATTTAAGTAAAGATAATTGGTGAAATTTTGAAATAAAATTCCCATATTAAAGCGTTTATCTTGAGTGTTTACAGATAAGATAGCTTGTTGTTTATCAATTGGCGAAAAGTTGTTGCTCCATTGAAAATGGTTGCTATACCACGAGTTATACAAGTAATCTGCATGTCGTTTCTCTGAAAGTAAGTTAAGATTTAGATATAAAGGTGTTTTTATTTTTGGAATTTGAAACTGAAGTACATTGTTAAATTCTAATTGATAATCATTGCTATTAGCACCATTAAAAATATATGTAGCTCTTAAAAAACCAGTATAGCGATGTATAGTAGTATAAAGCCCCGCATTTAAAAACTGATTTGTTGAAATAGAATCTGAATATTGGTAAAACTGATTAATTTCATGTTGGTAGCCAACTTTTAGTTTAGAATTTAAAGGGTTAATTTTTAAGTTATAATTTAAACTATTTTGTATGCTACGCCAATGTGTAGAGTCTTTAGTAGATGCGGTATCTAAGTAATAAGTTTGATAAAAAGTGGAACTTCCACTACTTGGATCGCTGTATTTAGTATAGGTACCTGAATAATTGAAATCGTAGTCTAATATATGCGATAAAACAGTTGTGCTATCTTCATTTTTGTTTAATCGAAACCAAGGATTAATATTAAAACTTGTATTGCGATACTCTCGGCGCGCGTTACTTAACTGAATAGGAAGTAAAAATTTATTTACACGTATGTTTTCTAAAAAAAGCGTGTCTTTGGCTAAACCACCATTTTCTTGATGTTTTACTTTGTTGAATAAAAAGTAAGCATAATATCCTATCCTTTTATTAGTGCTGCTATAGTTACTGGTTGTATAAAAATTATTGGTGAAACTTTGTTGTTTTTGATAGAACCCAATACCACTATATCGGTTAAAAGCAAGGGTAAGATTAAGTTTATTTTTAAACGAATTTGAAAACAACATTTTAAAAACCTGTTCCTGTTTACTTCCTGCAATTCCAGTTAGCGTAGCATAAGGTCCTTTAGTTTGGTAATAAGTTATTTGATGTGGGTTGAAAAAATCATTTTCATAACGGTGTTGTAACATCCTAAAACCTAACGAATGGATAGCTGAATTAATATAAATTGGAGATGAGGGCAAACCTAAATGACCATTCGTGTTTCTGTTAAAGTAATTTTGAAAATGATTAATGGAAGAGTCTGGTCTTGAGGGATTAAATGAGCCTAATTGTTTTTGTTTGGTTAATGAAATAGTATTTATATAACCATTTTCGGCTGGGTAAAAATCTTGTGCCAACGATTGAAAACATAATACATATAGCCCAAAGCAATAAATGATATGTTTAATAAAGTTCATTAAAAAAATAGGCAGAATTACAATTTATCAAAGAAATGTTCCTCAATATCAAAAGTAGATTTTACACCAACTAATTGGTAGTCTGTTTCTAACCATTTTTCGGCAGTTTGTCTTCCTTTTTCTTTTAAACTTAATAAGAAATCCCAAGAGGTGTTCATCTTACTGCTATAACTAAGTTGACTCAGTGCATCGTAACCAGATATGGTATGTACAAATATTTCTCTATTTACTTTATCATCAATTTTTAAGATACCGTTTCGTAATAATTCATTTCGATAATGAATTAATTTCATTTCATTTATTAAACTACTATTAAATGAAATTTCGTTTACTCTATCTGCAATATCTCTTGCTGTGGTAGGAACAGAATTAATATTAACGGAGTTGATTTTTACTAATACAATATCTCTTAGGTTAGTATTGGTTATTAATGGAAATATAGGAGGATTTCCCATGTAACCACCATCCCAAAAATACTCACCATCAATTTCTACCGCCTGAAATAAAAAGGGCAAGCAAGCAGATGCAAGCAGAGCATCAACAGTTATTTCTTTATTACTAAATATTCTTGCACGATTTGTTTTAACGTTAGTGGCACAGATGTATAATTTTTTACGATTATATAATTGAAGTTCTTTAAAATCAATTAAATCGGTTAAAATATCTCGCAGTGGATTATAATTAAGCGGATTGAAATTATAAGGCGACATAAATTGAGTCATGTAATTAAACATGATGTAGCCTGGAGAATTATAAATATCGCCATCATTAAAAAAACGATCTATAAATCCAGGTTGAAAAAACGTGCCCGTTTGAGCAACCTTGCGCCAAAATTTCTCCAGTAGTTCTTTAGCTACTTTAGGACCACCTGTATGTAAGCCATACGCACATACCACAGCATTTACAGCTCCTGCACTTGTTCCACACATAGCATCTGCTACAATATAATCGGCTTCTAATAATCTATCTAAAACGCCCCATGTAAATGCACCATGAGCTCCTCCACCTTGTAAGGCAATCCCTACTTTTTTCGTGTTAGTATCCATATATTTTCAATCTTACCAAATTTAATGAAGTTTTATGAAAAAGTATTCCTAAAATGAAATATTAGACTAAATAACGTTAAATTGGTGCAGAAGCTCTTCTTAAACGGTCGTTTATAGCAATGCCTAATGATATTTCTGGGAGTTGTGTGGCTATTATAACATCTATTGCTGCTTCATCAAGCTCTCTCAAATATTTAAATAAATTACTTGCTGCTTCTTGATAATTTTGACTTGGAGATAAATCTTTTACAATAACTGTTTCTGGTAGATTTATAGATTCTCCGAATAAAATGATACCTAGTTTTTTGTTTAAAAATTGTGGTAATAATGTATGAATATTTCCAGTATAAACAGGTTTTTTTGGGGCATAATGACTTTTTAATTGCCCTGGTGCTTTTGGATTACTGGATAGGTTTATCTGTACTTGTACCGTACCTATTTCTTTTTCAATATCCTCAATGGCTAATCCTCCCAATCGATAAATGATTATTTGACCGTTTTCTTCTCCTACAATGGTTGATTCAATTCCTACATCACAACTACCGCCATCTAAAATATAACTGATTTTATTACCCAATTGCTTTTCAACATGTAATGCACTTGTAGGACTAATATAACCAAACGGATTAGCACTTGGCGCAGCAAGTGGAAAATCTAACTTTGATAATAACTCTAAAGTTAATGGATGTTTTGGAATTCTTACGCCAACTCTATCTAATCCAGAGGTAACCAAAGCAGGTATTAGTTCATTTTTAGGTAATAATAAGGTTAAAGGACCTGGCCAAAATTTAAGTGCTAATTGATGCAAAAGCGGATGTATAGAAGTTGTAAATGTTTTAACTTGTTGTAATGAATGTGTATGTACTATAAGCGGATCGAACGTAGGGCGATTTTTAGCTTCAAAAATTTTAGCTACCGCTATTGGATTAAGAGCATTAGCAGCTAAACCATAAACCGTTTCGGTGGGAATAGCAACGAGGTTATTTTGCTTTAAATGAAGTGCTGCTGTATCTATTTGTTTTCCAATTTCTGCCACTGGCTAAAGATACGTGTTTAAACTCAATTTTTGCATGTTATAATCTTAGATTTTCAAGTCAAAAACCATCCTTTTTTGTACATTTGTGTTCTTTATATACTATATTTAAACAAATAGAATTGAACAAATGAAAATTTCATATAACTGGTTAAAAACACTCATTCAAATAAATATCACTCCTCAAGAAGTTGCTGAATATTTAACCTCATCGGGTATAGAAGTAGAAGGTGTTGAGGAATTTGAAACTATAAAAGGGAGTTTAAAGGGCATTGTTGTAGGCGAAGTTGTAGAAAAAGAAAAACATCCTGATGCAGATAAATTAAGTATTACCAAGGTTAATATAGGCTCGGCAGATTTATTAAATATTGTGTGTGGTGCTCCAAATGTAGCAGCCGGTCAAAAAGTACTAGTGGCAACAATAGGTACAACACTTTACCCTACAAAGGGCGAAGCTTTTGAAATTAAAAAATCAAAAATAAGGGGAGTAGTGAGTGAAGGAATGATTTGTGCAGAAGATGAAATAGGCATAGGAGAAAGTCATGATGGTATTTTGATTTTACCAGATGATACAGTAGTTGGAACTCCTGCCGCCGAAGTGTTTAAGATTGAAAAAGATATTGTATTTGAAATTGGATTAACTCCTAATCGTGCCGATGCGGCATCACATTATGGTGTAGCTCGAGATTTAGCAGCTATATTAAATTGTAAATATAATACAACCGAGTTTGAAGCTAAATTACATAATGTATTTGATTTACCAGATGCTAGTAACATTAGTAAAGTAGAAATACAGGTTGAGAATACCGATGCTTGTAAACGTTATAGTGGACTTGTAATTTCAGGTATTACAGTAAAACCTTCGCCAGATTGGTTGAAGAATTATTTATTAGCCATTGGACAAAGGCCTATCAATAATATTGTAGATATTACCAATTTTGTTTTACATGATTTAGGACAGCCTTTACATGCTTTTGATTTAGAAAAAATATCCGGCCATAAAATCATTGTTAAATCTGGCCTTGAAAGTAAGTCTTTTACCTCTTTAGATGGGGTGAAACGTACTTTACAGGTAAATGATTTAATGATATGTAATGAGAAAGAACCAATGTGTATAGCAGGTGTTTTTGGTGGGTTAGATAGTGGTGTAATAGAAACTACAACTTCTATTTTTATAGAATCTGCTTATTTTAATCCTGCTTATGTTCGTAAAACTGCAAAACATCATGGATTAAAAACAGATAGTAGTTTCCGTTTTGAAAGAGGTACTGACCCTGAAATGACTATTAATGCCTTGAAGCGTGCTGCAGCATTAATATTTGAAAACGCTGGGGGTGTTTTAAGCATGGATATTGTGGATGTTTATCCTCAAAAACTTGAACCATTTCAAGTAGCATTTTCATATTGTAATTGTCAGTCGTTAATTGGAAAGGCTATTGATAAACAAATTATAAAACAAATTATACTTTCATTAGGTATTCAAATCATTAGCGAAGGGAACGATAGTTTACTTTTATCTATTCCTCAATATAAAACTGATGTAACACGTGAAGCTGATGTGATAGAGGAGGTGATGAGAATATATGGCTATAATCAGGTGGAAGAAAGTGCACAGATTAGATTTACAGCTAATTTTAATGATAGAGAAATTGCTACTGCTACCGAAAATAACATAGCAAATATGCTAGCCTCTAATGGATTTAATGAAATGATGGGACTTTCTTTAACAAAAGAATCAAATTATTTACCTGATGCAACATTGATTAAGTTGATAAATCCATTAAGTACTGATTTAAATGTATTGCGTCAATCAATGTTGTTCACAGGGTTAGAGGCTTTAGTTTATAATATCAATCGCAAACAACAACATTTAAAATTATTTGAATTTGGTAAAACGTATTATGTAACTGACAATCCAAATTTTAAATATGCTGAGCAAAAGCATTTGACTTTATTTGCTACTGGACAGAAATATCCTGAGAATCCTTATGGCCAAAATCAAAAAATAGACTTTTCTTTTATTAAGTCATGTGTTGAATTGGTGCTCAATAGATTAAACATTAAGGTGAAAACTACTGAATTAAACAATACTCAATATGCTTATGGGCTTGAGTATCATCAAAAGAACAAACAATTAGTTTCTGTGGGATTGGTCTCAAAACAAATTACCAAGAAATTCGATATTCAATCTGAAGTATATTGTGCGGATTTTAACTGGGATAATATTTTAAGTTTAGTTGGAAAAACAAAATTGGAATATGCAGAGATTCCTAAATTCCCTTCTGTACAGAGAGACTTGGCATTATTATTAGACAAAACGGTAACATATAAAGAAGTAGAAGAATTAGCTTTTAATACAGAACGCAAATTATTAAAACGTGTTAACCTATTTGATATTTATGTAGGCGATAACTTAGAGGCTAATAAAAAGTCTTATGCCGTTAGTTTTACGATGCAAGATGATGATGCTACTTTAACTGATAAACAAATAGAGCAAGTAATGCAAAAATTAATGAAGTCGTACACTGAAAAATTAAATGCAGTTATAAGATAAATCTTACCACTTATTGGGTTATTACAACCAATTATCAACTGATAACTTTTGTATATTTTTTAATAATTAATTTTAAGCATGATGAAACAATGGTGGAATAAGATAATATTTGTTGTTTTAATTTTACTGAGCACATTCCTAAATGCACAAACAAAAACTGTGTCGAGTTCCACTGCTCATACAAAAATAGCTTTTAAACCTAAAGAAGTTCAATACTCAAAACTCAGCGCAAAGTTAGGATTTAATATAAGTGTTATTTATCTAGCAAGAAATATTAAAGATAAAAATAATGAGCCTGGATATTGCGGAGGATTAACTTATGAAGTAAATGATTTTGTAAGAGTATCTGCACTATACACTCGTTTTCAACCAATTAATATTAAACCAACTTGGCTAGATGTAAAAGCCAATACAATTGAAAGTAATTTAGAAATTATTGCACGTTTTCCTAATAAAAAAACATTGCTTTATCCTTTTTTTGGATTGAGTTATAATACCTATAAAGGTTATTTTACAGGCGAGTCTGATTACTTGAATTTAAGAGAATATTATAAGGTAAACACAATAATTAAAAATCAATGGTTAGGATTTAATATTGGAACAGGTATGGAACATAACTTTGGTGTATTAGGAATATTTTTAGATTATCGTATG
>JADLER010000157.1 GCA_020846025.1 Bacteroidia bacterium
AAATAATGCGTATCAAAACGTATTAACTCAGCAAAACGCTACAGTTGGTCTTGCGTTGCCTTTGTTTAGCTCAGGTGCCAATACTGCAAGTTTAAAAATTGCAAATTATCAGTTACAAAATCAACAACTACAATTGCAACAAATAGAACAACGCATTACTAATGACATAATGAGTCAAGTGCAAGCATACAACTTAGCCATACAACAAGTAAGCAATGCCCAATTTGCTGATAGTATTGCACAACGCAGATATGAAATTAGTTACAATAAATACCAAGCAGGTAAACTTACTTATACAGATTTACTAAATGCACAAAGCCAGCAACTACAAGCCAAACAAGGTTACTTAAATGCAATTGCTGCTTATTGGCAGGCATATTACCAACTAAGAGTTACAACTTTGTACGACATTGAAAAAAAACAAAGTCTTTATGAATAAGAACTTTGTAGAACCATGATAGAACTCTTTCTATTTTCTTTAGTCAATAGAATTTCTTCTATTGTTTTTACTTGTCTTTACAAATAGTATTGTACAACAAAATTTACTGTTACACCTCATTGCGCATAAAGGTTAATGATAAATACTTTTCTTACTTATTTTTAAACCATTAAAGTTTTCAGCAGGTTTTGAATTACAAACCGCAAAGAGAAAATGAAAAACAAAAAACTAGAAAGATTAAACTCCAACATCTTCAACGCTTTTGAATTATTAAATTCAACATCAACCATGCGTATTATAGGTGGCGCTGAAACAAAAACAGATTTACCTGAGGGGAGGGCTACCTCTAAGAACGTAGCTCCAAACTGTCAACGTGCTGACAAAATTGAGAAAGACGCATACAAATGGGTTGGTGACATTATTTGTACTGAACCTAAAGATACAACAGTGGTAACATTAGTTTCATTAGATCAAACAGACCCATCAGTTTTTGTGGATGTTGAGTCAGCGTTTAATGTGTGTTAAAATTTTATAGCAAGCGGTTTGTGTACCTAATCGCTTGCTTTTTAAAAAAATGGACAAACAAAAATATTTATATCTTACTCTTTATTTAGTTTTGATTTTGTTGCACAGTTGTGCAAACCAAAATACCTACAAGAATTATTGTTTACAAAAACAATACATAAAAAATGCTAGTATTTACTATGAGAATGACTCATTCACTCTTGCTGAACCATACTACATAAATGCCGCAAAAAAGGCAAGGCCTGATGTTGATTTTACATTATCAGCATTAACCGTATTCATGAATACGAATAATAGGAAACAGTTTAACAATGCATTGAAAAATATGCCCAAACATGCAATCAAATGTTATAATACAGATTCTATAAGATATGGAACTTTTATGAGTTGTATTCTAGAAAGATTCATATTTAATGACAGTTTATTAATGGAGTATATAAAGAAGGATTATTACTCAGCAAAAATTCTTACGCACTTAACCTCTCAGGAAAAAATTATAGCATCGAAGAAAAAAATGCGCTTGTTGAGTGAATTGATAAAGCTTAATGAAACTGATATTAAATTACGTGAAAATTTAAAATTATCCTACGAACTGGATTCAATAAATAATTTTCAATTTTATTCGATTATTAAGAGTGGTTGGCCAAATAGAAACAAATTTGGTGAGCATACTCAATTTTTACTCATACACATGCCTGATACTTTCTTTTATTCACCTTATCATATCCCAAAAAAGGCATATAAAGCAGCAAAAAACAATAACCTGGATTGGAGTGTATATGAACATTTAATGCGAAGGGGACCTGTTATATCGGATCTTGTTTTTAACAAAAAAAGTCTTGATGTACATTATTTATCTAAACACTTAAAACTAAAGGATGAGGAACTCACACTTTATTTTTTAATTATTTATTGCTTAAACGAATTTTATGATATACCATTAAACAAGATTCATTTATCTGTAGAATATAAAGATAATAAGAACTTCATTCGTTATCAGAATATGATACATGGGATTGAACAGTATGTATCAGATAACCCCGCAAATAAATTGAATCTATCATTCAAAAGTTCAAAGGTTAATAGAATTGTTGTTAAATTAGATAATTGGTTATGAAGATCATTTTTACTGAGGACGATGACGAAACAGCCAATATAGCAACCAAATGGATGCTTTTTCATTCTATACCCTTTATTAGGGTTAATACTCATGATGAAGTTGATTTTAAAGCACTTACTATTAATAACCAAAATAGTTTTAATTTAAAGTTAAATAATATTCCTGAGTTTAATATTAGTCAATCAGAATCTTGTAGTCAAAAGATTTGGTTTAGAAGGGGTTTGCTGAAAATTACAAATAACATACTTGATATAAATTCCATACCTAATTTAGAATTAAACGATAATGTAATTGAGGCATTAAAGAGTCATTCAAAATCAGAATTCGATTCATTAGCATATGGTATTTATTCATTACTCAATAAAGAAAATATAAGCACTAGTAATCCAATATACTATACTGCTAATAAAATAGAGACCCTAATCATAGCTAAAGAGCTTGGGATTAATATTCCAAACACGATTATTACTACATCAAAAGAAGAGCTTGAAAATTTTTGTAACAAAAACACATTAGTTATTACAAAAGGTATACAAGAAATATGCCTAATTGAATATAAGAATAAAACATTAGCAACCTACACTGAGGAAATAAATTCAGATTTTATAAAAAATTTATCATGTAAATTTAAACCAACGTTGTTTCAAAATAAAATTGAAAAGAAATTTGAAATACGAACCTTTTATATCAATGGTAAAACATATAGTATGGCAATATTTTCTCAATCAGATAAGCAAACAATGCTTGACTTCCGCAGGTATAATCTAAATAGACCCAATAGGGTTGTACCCTACAATATACCTGATTACTTGGTTAAGAAAATTTCTCTTCTAATGAATAAGCTAAATATAAATAATGGTTCAATTGATTTAATATATTCTGAAAATGATGAGTATATTCTGTTAGAAGTAAATCCTGTTGGTCAACTCGGTTTTCTGTCAATGCCAAATAATTATAATATCGAAGAAATTATTGCACTTAATATATAAATTACTATGGAAAATATACCATTGAATTACTTACTCTTTAAAAAACCTTACGATGAAAATGAATTTAAGAATACTGAAACTAGAGAATACAGTTATGTAAGATGTAATCTATTAAACACAAACTATTATCTTATTTATCAAATGTATAAGCCTATCAGTCAAATAAAAATTGATGAAAATGAATAACGAATTTGCCTTATTTGCTAATTGTATTCCTGTGAAAGGAAGTAGAAGAAGTCTAATAGTAGATTTACAAAATAGGAGATATTATATTATTCCAAATGATTTACAGTATATTCTTACTAAGCAATCATTTACATTAAATGAAATTATAGAAGAATTTGGCCAAGAAAATTTGCCAATCATTAATGAATACATTGAATTTTTGATACGTAATGAATTAATAAATATCCAATCACAAAAAACTCATTTCACAGGATTCAAAAATTTTAATCTCGAATGGAAATTTTCTTCTCATATAACAAATCTATTGATAGACATTAATAGTTATGAAAATATTTCTTTATTGAATTCAAAGATTCTTGAATGTTCTGAAATATTTCTCTGCGAATTTATTCAAATCAGAATTTATGAATTGAAGGATTATCAATATATACTAAATCTGCTCAAAAACTTACTAAAAAATACTGATAATAGCATTATAAGAAGTATAGAAGTATATCTTCCTTTTTCTGAGCAATACTCAATGTTAGAGCTAGAAAGTTTTGTATCATCAAATTTCAGAATAACTAGAATTATTATTCATTCAACACCAAAGAATTTAAAACTTTATAAGAATACTAAAAGGATATTTATGACACAAAATATTATATCAGGTCATCGTCTTTGTGGAGATATTAGTTATAAAAACTTTGAAGTTAACGTTCCTCTCTTCACCGAAGCCCAGCAACACAACACTTGCTTAAACCGGAAAATAAGTATTGACGTAAACGGGGAAATAAAGAACTGTCCGAGCATGACCAAAAGTTATGGCAATATAAAAGATACCACCTTAGCAGAAGCGATAGAAA
>JADLER010000158.1 GCA_020846025.1 Bacteroidia bacterium
AAGCTACAATTTGTCGTCCAATCCACATCGCCACACGAGGCGGACATTCTTTACTTATAGCTCTTGTGAAAGGACCATCAGAAGTAAATTCAGAAATTAATTTCATATTATTATCATATAATTTATTATCCTTTACAAAAAATCCCCACAATTTATTTTCATATTTATCTATATAGTTCATTTGAGCCGATGTATAACCCATTAATACAGAATCTTTAATATTGGGCATTAAGGCCTTACAGGTATAAAATATTTTACCATAAAAAATCATGTGATTTAACAAATTATTAGTTGCCGATTGGTTATCAAATTGGGTAATTAACCAGCCTCTTACGGCATCAGATAAGATATGTTCTTTATTCATGGTTCGGGTTCTAAATTTTGGTAATTGCATCATCTCATAGTAAGGATTTTTTTGACCTAAATACATATCTAAGCCAACACCAATTGTAGAATCAACATACACAACATTGTATTGAAATCCACTTATAAATGTTACAAATTGTTTTGGTACTGGTTGTGTAGGAAATAAAACTTTAAAACGTTTAAGTACCTCTGTCAGTTCTTTACCTAAGGCATCAATTTCACTGTCTGAATAAATCTTAGAAGCATCGTTATAAGTTGTCTTTATATCTTTATCATTAATAAATTTTAAAAGTGTCTGTGAATATAATGAATCTACCACACCACCATTATTAACAATTGACGATACATAACGTAAATAAAAAGCACCGTATTTCTTTTCATATTCAGAAGTTTTGTTTGAAATATTTGAGGTGGTAAGAACAAATACATCTTTATCTAAACGTTTAAATATAACTGGTTCTTGCTTCACATTTGAAACATCAATATCAAATCTGTTATTACCACATGATGCAAAAAAATTAACGATAAATAGCAGTCCTAAAGCTTGTAATGTAAATTTCATGTTAAAAAATATAGTATTTTTACAAGCAGTAAATTACTTAATATAACCAGTTTATGAAAAAGATTTTTATTTTATTTACAAGCATTGTATTGTTAGCTAATTACACATTTGCCCAAGATACAGATGATGATAAAAAATTTAGATTAGGACTTAAAGTAGCCGCTCAACCTACTTGGTTTTCATCTAATGACGCCAACACTACTCGCTCTAAAACGGGCTTTGGTTTTGGTTTTGGCTTAGTAACTGAATTTAGATTAGCTAAAACTGCTGCTTTAGTAACTGGTATAGGTGGTGATTTTGAAAATGGAAGTATTAGATATAAATATGACCCAACTAGTTTTGCGCCATACGATGTGCGTTATGTACTTAACAAATCAAATGAGCTACAAGAATTAAAAGATGGTATGCTTTCACCTGAGCTTAATCAAAGTGGATTTACTATGTATAATGGTATTACAGAGCGAAAAATTAAAACAACCTTTGTAACTATTCCTGTATTATTAAAAATGATGACTAAAGAAATTTCAGGATTTAAATACTTTGGTTTATTTGGTGCTGAAATTGGAGTTAGAGTAAAAGCTAGAGCAACAGATTAATACACAAACTCATCAACATCAACAGGATTTAATACATCAGGAGGTACAAACTCAAACATTAATATAAATTCAGATGCTGCTTTAATTCCTATACGATTTGGCATGAATGTGGGATTAGGTGCAGAATATCGTTTATCGGGTTCAACATCGGCATTTATTACTGTAAATTATTTTAGAGCTTTTACTAGTTTAATGCGCAGAGATTCAAAATATTTGGCTTATGATGCAACATACTATGCTTCTACCGATCAATACACTTTCTTTAGAGTTAAACAAGGTTTATTTTTAAATGCTGTAAGAATCAATTTTGGTATTTTATTTTAGATTATTGCACAATGCAGCATCAACAAATTATCCAACATATCACCACATGGTTAAAACAATACTCAATTAATTCAAATACCGAAGGTTTTGTGGTTGGAATTTCGGGAGGGATTGATTCAGCTCTTACCTCTACGCTTTGTGCACTTACTGGCAGACAAGTGATTTGTTTAAATATGCCTATTAAACAACATAAACCTGAGTACGATAGGAGTAATGAACATATTAATTGGTTAAAAAAACATTTTAAAAATGTGAGTTCTTACGAGGTTAATCTTACCCCGATTTTTGAAAGTATGGAGCAAAACTTTGATAACTCTATTCAAGATTTTTTAACTATGGCCAATACCCGCTCCCGTTTAAGAATGACTACCTTATTTGCTTATGCTGGTCATTACAAAATGTTGGTTGCAGGCACAGGAAATAAAATCGAAGATTTTGGTATTGGTTTTTTTACCAAGTATGGCGATGGTGGTGTTGATATTAGCCCAATTGCTGATTTAATGAAATCTCAGGTTTATGAACTTTCTGCAAAGTTGGGTATTATATCATCTATTTTAAATGCTCGTCCTACCGATGGCTTATTTGCGGATGGTAGAACTGATGAAGACCAAATAGGTGCTAGCTATGATGAATTAGAATGGGCGATGAATTATGTTGAAGAAAATAAAGCAACCGAACTAAACGAAAGACAAAAAACAGTTTTACAAATTTACATAAATAGGAACAAAGCTAATAAACATAAGATGGATCCGATTCCTGTATGCAAAATCCCTAAAGAATTTTTTAATTAGTTACCTATGAAAAAAAGTACACAACTCGATAAAGCACAACAGTTTCACGCATTACACCATAAGAACGAGTTGCTAGTACTAGCCAACATTTGGGATTCATTAGGTGCCATTTTACTCGAAAGCATGCAATTTCCAGCCATTGCAACAGCGAGTGCAGCTATTGCTTATACCAATGGAAAACTTGATGGAGAGCAAATTACATTTAAACACTTAACATCGATTCTTGATAATATTGTAAAAAGTGTTGACTTGCCTGTTACTGCTGATATTGAAAGTGGATATGCACAATCGGAAAAAGAATTGGCAACTAACATAAAAGAATTGATAGAACTTGGAATTATAGGAATAAACATTGAAGACACAGATAAAAGTACAGGTCAATTATTACCAATTGAAGAACAATGTCGAAAAATATCACTGATAAAACAAGTAGCCGATGAAAAGGCTATTCCTTTATTTATAAATGCACGTACCGATGTGTTTATTCATGAAAATAACTTTGAATCATACATACATCAACTTGATGAAGCTATCAAAAGAGGTTTAGCCTATAAAAAAGTAGGAGCTCATGGACTATTTCCTATTGCCATTAAGGATGAAAGTACCATTCAAAAACTAGTGAAAGAAGTTCAATTGCCCTTAAATATCTTAACCATTCCTGGTATCCCAAACTTTAAGACCCTAAAAAAGATTGGAGTTTCGAGAATAAGTTTAGGACCATCATTCCTGAAAATTGCCATAAAAGCAATGAAGAACTTGGCTATCAAGTTAAAAACAGAAGATGGATTAGAAGATATTTTGACTAATGAAATTACTAATGATTATTTAAAAAATTTAATTCAAAAACATTACTAACAACTATGGCAAATAGAATTTCAATTAAAGATATAGAGCCAGGTGCCTATAAAGCAATGATGGCACTCGAAAATTATGCAAAAGATACCTCAGTCCCTACTCTATTAAAAGAACTTATAAAGATTAGAGCCTCGCAAATTAATAAATGCGCGTATTGTCTTGACATGCACACCGAAGATGCTATTAAACTTGGTGAAGATCCAAGGAGAATCTATTTGCTATCGGCGTGGGAAGAATCACATTTATTTACAAACGAAGAGAAAGCTGTACTACAATTAACAGAAGAAGTAACTATGATTTCCGCACAAGGTGTAAGCGATAAAACTTATAATGAGGTTTTAAAATTTTATGAAGAGAAAACATTAGCTCAACTCATTATGCTTATTATTGTTATAAATGCGTGGAACAGAATTGCAATATCTTGTAGATTGATTTATAAATCTTAATATGTTAGTTGTTCGACTTTCCTACTCAACTCACTTTTTTAGATTTAGGTATCCAAATTTTTAAACCATTTTTTGGCTATCTCTCTCCTATGAGGACAACCAGGCCAACAACACGGACGCTTTTTCCCTTCCAAAACATCTTTGCCTAGTCGCTGAATATGCTCCATTCTTGTTTCCACCTTCTTTACAATTGTTGTCCAACAAATCCATTCATTACGTGCAAGTGGTGTTAACTTATTCCATTTTTCCAATAATACTTTGTTGGAAAGTAAAACCATTTTTATATCATCAGGAACAGTGTGCACAACACCTTCTTTAATTATTAAATTTTCCAATATATTAAGACTTTAAACAAATTTAGTAAAAGTATTTTCTCTTTCAGTGTAAGCTCACTAAAAATGAATGATACAAAAAATAGGCTTATATATTGATTTATAAACTAACTGATTATGTTAATTCTATTATAGAATCTGCATTACGTAATGCCGAATCGCGATGACTAATAATGATGGTGGTTTTATCTTTCATGATTCGTTTTAAATTATTTAAAATTAAATCTTCCGTTTCGACATCTACGGCAGATAAACAATCGTCAAAAATTAAAATTTGTGGTTTTGAAATAATGGCTCGAGCAATAGAAATTCGTTGTTTTTGCCCACCCGAAAGTGTTACACCTCTTTCTCCAACAACAGTATCAAAACCATCAGGAAAACTCATAATATTTTCATAAACACCAGCATCTTTAGCTGCTTGTATAATTTCATCGTCGGTATATGAATCGTTAACCGAAAAAGCAATATTATTTTTTATGGTATCCGAAAATAAGAACACCTCTTGGGGTACATATCCAATACTTCTTCGAAGTGTATGTATATCGTAATGCTGACTTGGCTTATCATCAATTAAGATATAGCCATTTGTAACATCATATAATCGGGTAATTAAATTTGCGATGGTAGATTTTCCTGTTCCTACTTGTCCTTTTATTCCTAAGGTTTTACCCTTTTCAATTACAAAACTAAGGTTTGATAGAGCCTGAATACCACTATCTTCATACACAAAATTAACATCCCTAAATTCAATTTTACCATTAATGTTATGAGTAACAAGCGGTGTATTCATAATCTTAGATGTAGTAGTTAGAAATTCATTAATGCGAGTTTGAGAGGCAGCTGCTCTTTGTATTAAAGAAGTTACCCAACCCAAAGAAGCAAAGGGCCAAGTTAATTTATATACATAAAAAACAAATTCAGTTATATTACCTGGCTCAATAGTTTTATCAATTACCAAATGGCTACCAAACCAAACTGTTGCAATTACACTTATACCTACCATTAACGTCATTACAGGATGAAAAAATGCTTCTATTAAGGTTAACCGAATATTCTGTTTTTTATAATCCTGACTTTTATTTTCTAAATCCTCAATATAATATGACTCTCGTGCATAAGCTTTTATTATTCGAATTGCCGAAAATGTCTCTTGAACCATTGATGTAAGCTTAGAAAGTTCTTGTTGAACTATAGTTGAGCGCTTATTAATTTTATCAGAAACTTTATAAATAATAAAAGAAAGAAAAGGTAATGGCGCAAAAACTAATAAAGCTAAATGCCAATTTATTTTTATCATAAAAGCAACTACAATAATAACCGTTGCCAAGGTGTTAATAAGATACATGATTGCCGGGCCAGTGTACATACGTACTCTTCCTACATCTTCACTTATTCGATTCATTAAATCACCTGTTGTATTTTGCTTATAAAAAGAAGCATCTAAAGATTGATAATGATTATATATCTCATTTTTTTGATCAAACTCAATATGACGACTCATTACAATAATTGTTTGACGCATTAAAAACAGAAAGAATCCACTAGTTAAAGATAAAATCAATAATAATAAACCATATTTTATAAAGGTCATTGATTCAACTGGTGCATTAGTAGAAATTAATTGAATAATAACATTAGTTGCATTACGCACTATGACACCCTGATAAATAGAAAACAAAGTAGAGAGCACAACAAAAACGGCTCCTAAAATTAGGCGCCATTTATATTTAATAAAATAAGAATTTAAAGAGAAAAGAGAT
>JADLER010000159.1 GCA_020846025.1 Bacteroidia bacterium
ATTAGCAGAGTTTAATAAAAACATCACTGATAGTATCCGTTATGCGAAGAGAATACAAGAAGCCATTTTTCCTACTGATGAAAAAATGAAAAAGAATTTACCCCAATCCTTTGTGTTTTTTCAACCGAAAGATATCGTGAGTGGTGATTTTTATTGGGCTACCGAAACTTCTGAGAATTTTTATTTAGCTGTTTGTGATTGTACTGGTCATGGTGTTCCAGGAGCCTTTATGAGCTTATTAAGTATTGGGTTTTTAAATGAAGCTATTAATGAAAAAGGGATTATAAAACCTAATGAAATATTTAATTATACAAGAGATAGATTAATACTTAGTATAAGTAAAGATGGACAAAGAGACGGTTTTGATGGTGTTTTGATTTGTAAAAATAAAAATACAGGTAATTTGACTTATGCTGCTGCCAATAATGCTCCTGTGCTTGTTTCAGATTGCCAGATAAGTGTGCTTCCAAAAGATAGGATGCCTGTAGGTCAGAGCGAAAAAGCTACTCCATTTAATTTATTTTCTATTCCTACTAAGACAAATGATACTTTGTATTTATACACCGATGGATATGCCGATCAATTTGGAGGAGATAGAGGAAAGAAACTAAAAAATAAATTAGTAAATGAATTGATACTTAAACACAGTTCTATGCCTATGAGTGAGCAAGAAAAAATTCATGATTATGAATTTAATTTATGGAAAGGTAATTTTGAACAAGTAGATGATGTTCTTATAGTAGGTATAACAATCTAATTCTTAATGGTTCAAAAAAAATTCTAGTTAGATATTAATAAATACCCAAAAATGGTATCTTTAGGCTGTGTTAACCCCTCTTGATATAAATTTCATTTCTTTTGGAATTCCAGATGCGATTGATGTTTTATTAGTGGCATTTATCATATATCGTTTGTATAAAATGGTAAAGGGTACGGCAGCTGTTAATATATTTATTGGTTTAGCTCTTATTTATGTCATTTATATAATTGTACAGGCTTTCGATTTAAAACTATTAGGTTCTATACTGGGTAAGTTTATTAATATTGGTGTAATCGCCGTTATGATTGTGTTTCAACAAGAAATTAGAAAATTCTTATTGTATATTGGATCTAATGAATTTTTGAAAGATAAGCAATGGAAGAAAATCTTTTCTTTTACAAATTCCTCTCAAAACACTTTTACTTTTCTTACAGATGAGCAAGCTATTATTGATGCTTGTTTTAATATGAGTAAATCCAAAACGGGAGCTCTCATTATTATCGCTCGAAAGTCAGATTTGAAATTTTATATTAATACTGGCGAAATGGTAGATTCGGCAGTAACAGATAAGATGCTTGAAAATATTTTTTATAAAAATAGCCCTCTACATGATGGTGCAGTGATAATTAAGGATAATAGAATTGTGGCAGCGCGTTGTGTATTGCCTGTTACCGAAAAAGGAAGTTTCCCATCTCACTATGGCATGAGGCATAGGGCTGCTGTAGGTATTACAGAAACTACAGATGCTATTGCAATTAGTGTATCAGAACAAACTGGAGCGGTTTCTTTATCAGTAAACGGAGAAATTAACCCAGAGTTGAACAAAGAAAAACTACGCTACCTCCTAGAAAAAAATTTAAAAGCCTAGGTAAATTTCAAACCCGTTTATGAATCTTCTTTCTATTAATCAATTAAGTAAAAGTTTTGGCGATAAAGTGTTGTTTAAAAACATCACTTTTGGAATTAATTATGGCGATAAGGTAGCGCTAATTGCTAAAAATGGATCCGGAAAATCTACCTTATTTAAAATATTACAGGGCATCGAAATACCAGATAATGGTGAAGTTGTATTTAGAAAAGGGTTACGTATTTCATTTCTAAGTCAAGAACCTGAGTTAAATCTGCAACATACAATAGAGGAAGCAATATATGCCTGTGATAGCGAAGTTGTGAAAACAGCCATTGATTACGCACATTTGATAGAGTCCCATTACGCAAACCCTACTGAGAAATCGGAAACTGAACTAGATGTTTTAACGCATCGTATGAATGATTTAGATGCTTGGAATGTGGAAACACAAATTCATGTGGTGTGTTCTAATTTGGGATTACATGATTTGAAACAAAAGGTAAGTACATTAAGTGGAGGTCAAAGAAAACGATTGGCTTTAGCTCAGGTCATCTTAAATGAACCTGATTTGTTGATTATGGATGAGCCAACCAATCATTTGGATGTACATGTTATTGAGTGGCTCGAAGATTATCTTCATAGTTATAAGAAAAGTATTTTATTAGTTACACATGATCGTTATTTTTTAAATGCGGTTTGTGATAGAATTATAGAGATTGATAATCATCAGCTCTATGAATATAAAGGAAATTTTGAATATTATATCGAGAAAAAAGCAGAACGACAACTGATAGAGGCTTCTGAAATTGAAAAAGCTAAGAATTTATATCGTAGAGAACTTGAATGGGTAAGAAAGCAACCTAAGGCAAGAACAACTAAATCAAAATCGCGCCTTGATGCATTTAGTGCCATAGAAGCAAAAGCAAGAACAAAAAAAATTGAAAAGAGAATAGAATTAAGTGTAAAAGTTGAACGCTTGGGTAGTAAAATATTAGAAGTAAGAAATCTCACTAAATCTTTTGGAACTAAAAAAATCATCGAAGGGTTTAATTATACTTTCATTAAAGGAGAGAAGATTGGTATTGTGGGGCCAAATGGAATAGGGAAGAGTACGTTTATTAATATGCTTCAAACTATTGAGCCACCTGATGCGGGCACTGTAACTGTTGGTGACACGATAGTTTTTGGTTATTATTCTCAAAAAGGAATTCAAGTAGCGGATGATAAACGAGTAATAGAAGTTGTGAAAGACACGGCTGAGTTTATTCCATTAGCCGATGGAACCAATTTAAGCGCCTCAGGATTATTAACTAGATTCAATTTCCCTCCAGATGTTCAATACGGACATGTTGGAAAATTAAGTGGTGGAGAGCGTAGAAGATTGTACCTTTTAACTGTTTTGGTTAAAAATCCTAACTTCTTAATATTAGATGAGCCTACAAATGACCTGGATATTCTTACATTACAAACACTCGAAGAGTTTTTGTTAGATTTTCAAGGCTGTGTATTAATAGTTTCTCACGATCGTTATTTTTTAGATAGATTGGTTGATCATGTTTTTGCGTTTGAAGGTGATGGTGTAATCAAAGATTTTCCTGGAAATTATTCAGAATATCGTGAATGGAAAGAAGACCTCGATTTACTTAAGTCGGCAGGGGTTATAGAAGAAATACCAAAATCGGATTTAGTTCAACCGGATCACCAAAAAATTAAATCTGAAAAAAAGAAATTATCATATAAAGAGCAGAAAGAATTGGAGACTTTAGACGAAGAAATCTTGCGATTAGAAAAACGCAAATCTGATGTTGAGGCATTATTAACTAATTCTTCAATTGATGTAAAGGAGATTGAGAGACTTACTATTGAATTCTCAACGATTATATCGGAAATTGATGAAAAAACACTGCGCTGGATTGAACTACAAGAATAATGTTATTTATACTAAAATTTCTATATACCTTTCCGAAAATTTCGAGATAATTTTATCTGCTTTTTCGGACTGTTCATTACTACAAAATAATCTTTGACATTTAGGTAAACTTAAACTTAAACGTTCGAGTTGGCTCATTAAGTTTTGCTTACCCACTTCTTCTACATCGTCAATAGCAAAAAATTTTAACTTTGTGATATTAAAGGTACGTTTCAAATAAATTTCTACTAATCGTTTTGTAGTTCCAATGACTACATCAGTACCAAAATATATCGCATCGGTTTGCTGTTCAATTTTACCACTATCGGTTACACAAGTTACTCTTAAGTCGGTATAATGAGCTAGTTTTTTAAACTGTTCTGTGCAGTTCAATGCTTTTTCTTCACTCGCAGTAATTATTAGTGCTCTTGGTGCATCTTCAAAGGCATAATTTAATTTTTGAATACTGCTTAATAACAATAATGTTGTTTTTCCTGTATGTTCATCGCTATTGATGTACACATCAGATCCGCTATTTATTTTTGACAAAGCCATTTTCTGAATTAGTGTTGGCTCTTCAATGGCCATATCAGTTAATGCCTTTAGTAAATTTTTATTAAGCTTTTCTTTAAACATATTTATTCATGTTTATAATATTCAAATCCTTTATAATCTATATAAAAACTATTACCATTGGGTAATGACACATAACTTAAACCGTTTAAAAAAGTTGTTGCTGTTGTGTATTTAGGTTCAATGAATAATTTGCCCCTATTGCTTAAGAAACCAATGATATTGTTTTTCTTTATTATATGTAAAGCTTTTACACTACCAGCTATTTCTTGTGTATTAAAAATAATTGCATCATATTGATGTGGTAAAACTTCTTCACCATTACCTACATTCGTTAAGCCATATTGTTGGTTGATTTTTGTTTTTATTAAAGATCCGTATTCGTCTTCTATGGCATCGTATTTTGGAGCTAAGGAATCAATTATATTTATTTTTTGAATAGAGTCCCAAGTATAAATAATCAATCCAATCTTGTTATTCTTTTTATAACTTTGGTACATAAGGATATCGTATCCATGAGATCCACCACACCCAAGTATAACAGTAGGCGTTTCTTTTAATAGTTCGCCTTTTGTATTTAACCATACATAATTGCCTTTATACTTAACACGTGCTACTTGTTGTAAAAATGGGGTTACATTATCAAATCGTAGTTTCGTTTTTTTGTTGCCATTTATATCAATTAATAACCATTTCTTTTTCTTTCTCACCCACGCTACTCCATCAGAGTAGAAATCAACGGTATCCCATTTTTGTTTAAATATTTTTTTTGAGTTGTAATCGCAAAATGTCCATTTCTTACCAACTTTATATGGTATTTTTTCAGGTTGTGATTTAAGTAAGGTACTTAAGCCAACAAGCATAATGAGTATAAAAAATTTTAATTTCATTAACGATTTATTCCTTTTTTATTTAAGGCATCTTGATAGGCTTGTGCATTTTTTAAGTGTGTTTTAAAATCTGTTGTAAATAATGATGTGCCACTAAAATCAGAGTTAGCACAAAAATAAATATAGTTATGTTTTTTGTAATTTAAAACAGCATCAATCGTACTAGGTTTAACTAAACAAATGGGGCCAGGTGGCAAGCCCTTATATTTGTATGTATTATAAGGTGAGTCTATTTCTTTATCTTCAGCTAACACACGTTGCACTTCAAAATTTCCATTTGCAAATACAATCGTTGGGTCGGCTTGTAGCCTCATATTTTTATTTAGGCGATTAATATAAACACCGGCAATTTTTTGTTGTTCTGTTTTTATACCACTCTCGCATTGAACAATGGATGCTAATGTTACTACTTGAGGAACACTGTATCCCATTTTCTTTACAATTGCTTTTCTAGTTTCTGTCCACTGTTGATTATATGACGTTTCAATAAGTTTAAATAAATCACTTAGTGTGATTGTCCAATTTACCTCATACGTTTCAGGAATTATTAACGCCATCAAGTTATCACTATTTAAATTGTATTTTGCTGATAGTAGTTTGTTATTAGAACAGTAGTCTTCTAGCTCTGATTCATTAAGTTCGAGTTTGTCATCAATGTATTTTATAAATTGTTCTTTAGTTCTAATTTGGGAATTAAAATATAATTTTACTTTTTCTTGTTTAGAGTTTATAATCATTTTAATAATTGAACGATTACTCATTGTGCCATCAATACGGTATTTTCCGGGGTTTATATTTTCAGCTAAGTTCATGCCTTTAGCCGTCCACCTAAAACTTTCTTCGTCTTTTATAATGCTTTGAGAAAACAATTCATCTAACACATCATTAAATGTGGCTCCGGTTTTAATATAGATGTAAGTATATTTCTTACCATTTAACTCTACATTACTCTTAAATAAACTTTGGTAAGCCCTGTAGCCGAAATAAGCTAGAATAGAAATTATGAGTATAAGAATAACTTTTTTGATCACTAATTAACTTTTAAAAATCGTTTCTTTTATAATGACAATAATTCCCACAACAAGAGTAAACCATCCAAATGCAGGTTTCAATTTGTGAGATGAAATATAGTTAGATAACACACTGCCAATAATTATCCCTATACTACAGATGGTAGAAATGGTAATTAAAAAAAGCCAATCAATTTCGTAGGTTCCTATATTTCCTGTGAAACCAATTAATGAGTTTAAAGCTATAATACATAACGAGGTTCCTACAGCTTGCTTAAAACTTAATCGTAGAAATGATATTAATACAGGCACTATGATAAAACCACCTCCTGCACCTACAAAACCAGTAATAAATCCGATGATTATACCAAGTGTGATTACAAAAGGAATTCCTAATGGACTTTTTGAAAATTCATCCCATTTTATTTCACTTATCCGATTTGGCTTCCTTTTTTTAATCATGTTATATGATGATGCCAATATAAGTAATGAAAATACTAACATAATTAGAGTATGTTTAGAGAGTTCAATTCCAAATAAATGTAATTCTTCGGGGATAGCTGGCATTATAAATTTTCTAACACAAAAAACTGTAATTAAGGATGCAATGGCGAATTGGAGTATCGCTTCAACACTCAGTTCGCCTTTTTTTAGGTAAGCAACTGCACCAATTAATGAGGTGAGTCCTACTATAAATAAAGAATAGCCAGTTGCTATTTCAGCATCATAACATAAAATATATACTAATACTGGAACGCCAAGTATTGAGCCACCACCACCAATTAATCCTAAGATTAATCCAATAATAAGAAATGCTATGTAACCTAGTATAACCATAATTAAGAGTGCAAATATAATATAAAGCAAAGGAATAAGCTAAGTATTGAAGTTTAGAATAAGCATAAAGTACGTTTCTATTTTAATTTTATTATTATGAAATTATTGAATTTGGATTAATTCGGATTTTTATATTAAATTCATTAACTTTATAAAAAGCAAATTGTTAAAAAACAAATGGATACTTATTAATGGATTATGCATTATAGCTGTATCTTTTGGATTCATAAAACTTATGCCAATACTACTTTCTATATTTGTTTCGCTTAAAATGTTTTTATTACCACCAGATAGTGGTATGTTAATGAGTGAAACACCCGTAATAGTTGATTTGAGGCAAGACGTCATTTCAGTTAAAAATTTTAAATCCAACGAAATACATGATTTTGTGTTTGATACAGATTTATACCGTTTAGGGTGTGATACTATTCAAAATGTGAAATTTTGGCGTAGTATTATGAATTTACATAAAGATTCGGCATTATTCAATACACCTTATGATAGAATGGTGTTATGTAAAACAAATATTAAAACGTGGAGTAATTATGATTTAACTAAAAAGTCTTGTTACAAAGATAGTCTTAGAAATTGGTATTGCCTAGATGACTCGGCTAGGATATTACTTACCAATGGAAAAAGTTTCTTTTATGATTTTGGAAAAGCGTCTCAAAATTTTGAGAGGGGTATTAATGGATTTGTAGCTAATGGTGTTGACCCTTGGTATGCTCAAGCTATATTAATGATAGAAAGCCCAAATCGATTACAAAAATCAAATGCAGGTGCTTACGGGTCTTTTCAATTAATGAAGGATGTTGCACGATTATTTGGCTTAAAAGTGAATAAACATATTGATGAAAGAGCTGATTTTGATCGTTCGGCTTTTGCGGCATCAAGTTTAATAAAAAAAATATGTATTCCTAAAACTAAAGAAATATTAGACTCTTTAGGAATTTCAAATTATAATGAAACGGATTTATGGTTTAGATTATTAGTAATGCACGCATACCACGCGGGTGCAGGGAATTTAAAGAGGGCGCTGTTTACTTTTAAACCAACTGTAGGCGACATGAATCTAATTTATACGCTTTGGAGAACTGAGACAAAACAGTTTAAATCTGCATCACAAAATTATTCTCAATTAGTATTAGCTGCTTTTTTAGAAGTGAATGAGTTGTTTGGATTGGCACCTAAGCCACTCAATTTACCTCAAAGTGATGCCAACTCAGAAACATCCTTAAGGTGATTAATATTAAATCTTATTGAATAGAAAATTGATTTGGTTCTTCTAAAATAAAAGAACGATGTGTGTATTTATTCATTAAATCTAAATCATGTGAAGAAACTAAGATGAGTTTAGCTTGTTGTTCGCACAATTGCTTTAAAGTAAAAAAGAGTTGATGTTTAGAATTGTAATCTAAAAAGGCAGTTGGTTCATCTAAGATAATAATAGGAGTTTGTTGTGCTAAAGATTTTGCAATCATCACTTTTTGTCTTTGTCCATCACTTAACTCATTTATAAGAACATCCTTCATTTGTAAAATATGTAACCGTTCCAAGCTTTGAGTGATTATCTCTATATCACTTGAATTTAGTTTCCCAAATATATTAATATAAGGTGTTCTGCCTAATGCTACTACATCCCACACAGTTAAGTTAAAACCTCCAATACGTTCTGTATTTACTATTGATATTACTTGTGCAAGTTGTTGTGGGGTGTATTTTGTACTATTTATCTGATTGATGATGATTTCGCCACTTATTGGTTCTAAGGATTTAGTGAGTGTTTTAATTAACGTAGATTTTCCAACACCATTATTTCCAATAATACCAATGAGTTCCCCAGGAAGGGCTTTAAATGCAATATTTTTAAATATTGGTTTATGTTTAAGATAGCCTATTTTTAAATCTATTACTTCTATCATGAGATGCTAAATTTAGATTTAAACAATAAGTAAATTACAATAGGGGAACCGATAATGGTGGTTACCGTATTTAAAGGTAACGCAAACTGATGACTTAATAATTGACATAAGATATCGGCTACTAAAACAACAATAGCTCCAAGTAATAAACAAAATACAATTTGATGTAGGTGATGCGCTGTTTTAAAAAATAATCTACTTGCAATAGGAACCGATATACCCACAAAAGCAATAGGGCCACAATAAGCAGTTATTAAACCTACTAATATTGCACAAATGATGATAATACGTATGCGTGTGCTTTTGATGTTTATCCCCAAATTAATAGCATATTGTTCGCTTAATAAAATGGCATTAAGCGATTTAACACAAGTAAATGAATATAACACCACTACAAAATACACTGGAATTATAAAACTTAAATCACTCAGAGTTGTTGAGCCAATATTTCCCATACCCCACACAATAAACGTTTTAATGTTTTCAGCGTTTCCTAAATATTCAATAAGTCCTTGTATGGCGCCAAATATTTGCGACAACATTAAACCCACTAAGAGCACTGTAACATTTGATTTATTTCTTTGGGCAACCCATAAGATGATAAGTGTAACTAATAAAGCTCCTAAAATAGCAAACAAAATAACAATGCTTTTCCCCATAAAATAATATCCAGCAAAACTTACTGTGGATACCATAATGGTTGCAATGGCTACAAATAGCCCCGAACCACTGCTAATACCAATTGCATAGGGGCCAGCTAATGGGTTTCTGAATAAACTTTGCATTAATAAGCCACATAATGCTAACCCAGACCCTGTAATTATAGCAGTAATTGCTTTTGGCAACCTAATATCAAATATGATGGTGGAAAATAAAGGATCATTTTTTGAAATGGAGAGTAGATTAATACTTCCAAAGCTAATATCGGCAATAAATAAAAGGAGTAATATAACAACAAATCCAAGGGTTGTGAATATGAATTTTGATTGGCTCAATGTAAACTATTCAATGTGTTTATAATACTTCAGTTGATGATGTGGAAGTAAACTTGGTGTAAAAATAGCAATTAAATCAGCAAGTATATCGTCAGGATTAGTAACGCCAGTTTCCCAGTAATTACTAAAACCTAATTTATTTTGAACTTTATTGTTATTATATAGATTGTTATTTTTAAATGCTTTAAATAAGCCATAACGCTCGTCATGACTTAATAATTCTGTTTTAGAGTTTATATTGTATTGATTAATCCAAAAATCACAATCTTTTGCTTTTTCAAACACTATTTCAAAAGAGAGTGGCGTACTACCTGTTTTTTCATCTTTCCAAAAATAATCACCACCAGCATCATTTATAATGCTAGCCATATAGCTTTTGCCAGATGGAATATACCACGCATCACCATATTTTATTTCGGTTAGTACCTTTGGTTTTTTGCTTATCGATCTGGTTAATGATTTTAAGCGATTATAATTTGTTTCAGTTACTGTAAATAAAGAATCACCTAATGATTCTTTATTAAAAAAACACGCTACAAATTTTAGCCATTCGGCACGAGCTAATGGTGTTTCTTCAATATGGTCGAGGGTAATAGCAACAGGTATTCCTGCTTGAATTATTTTGGTTTCTACGTCTTCTTTGGGATTTCCCATGCCAAAGGTTAAAAATAAATCGGGGTTTAAAACAATCGTTTTTTCAATTTCTACTTTCGGTCCTTTTGATAATTCTATGATTTTGCTTTCACTCACTCTTTTCTGTATGCTTATATCGTTATAATAATCAACATTATCTATAGCTACAATGTATTGGTCGCATCTTAATTTTTGCATCATAGCGGTATAAATAGAACTCATGCATGCTACACGATTTACGGGTGTTTTTATATAAAAATAGTCGTTACCTAAATTTGGTTTTTCTTGCTTATATAATACCAACGTACTAGTTACACGGCGAGATGATTTGTCTCCAAACAATTCAATAATTGTATAATCTTTATTTTTTTTTATTTTAAATTGTTTGGCATATTTTAGAGGCTGTTCAGTAACCATCAACGAATCAGTTTTTACATGGGCATTTTCTTTAGTAGATGAGTTACAAGAAACGAGAAGAACAAGTAAACAATAACAAATAAATTTCATCATAGATTAGGAATTAAAACGAAGTTCAAAGATAGTGCCTTTGGGAGTATTATCTTTTACTAGAATTGAAATATTATGTAAGTTACAAATGTTTTTTACAATGTATAATCCTAAGCCTGTACCTTTTGTTTTACGGGTGTTTTCGTTACCAGAACGGTAGAATTTATTAAACAATAATCGTTTTTCTTTATCATCAATACCACAACCATTGTCTCCAATTTTCAATATAGCGACATCTTCTTTCTTTAAACTTACAGTTATGGCTACGTTATTAAATGAATATTTAATACTGTTTTCTATTAAATTAATAATTACCGAAGAAAGCAACTCTTTATCTCCTGTATAAGTAATATCATCATCAACATCAAAGGTTATATGCTTAGATTCTATGAGCGGATTGAAATATCGAGTAACGGTTGTACGAACCAGTGAACTTAAATCAAACGATTGTTTTTCTACACTCAAGTTATTGTTTTCAATTTGGTTAACCAACAATACATTTTCTACTAATTTATGAAGTCTATTGTTTTCTGTCAGAGCATTATTGAGTAATTCTTTCTGTTTTTCTCTCTCTAATTCATGTTTTAATAATGTTTGTAATTGTAGTTTAGTGGCTGCAATGGGTGTTTTTAGTTCGTGCGATACGCTTAATATGAAATTATTTTTTTGATTTAATAATTCGTTTTCTTGTTTTATGGCTTTTCTTACTAGGTAAGCTCCGTATAATAGAATGAGCAAAAACACAGTGCCTTCACCTGCAATCATTATTACTTGTAAGGTTTTTCGGTCTTGTAGTTCGGCAATATCTCTTAAAATGATTTTTTCATCGCTGGATGATATTGCTGCAATATTTTGCTTGAGATGTATAATTTCATTGGAATGACGCACTAATAATATTTCCCACCAAAGAAATTGTAGAACAATGTATGATAAGAAAATAAAAAATATCCAAGTAGTTCTTTTCGACACGTTTAATCAAACTATTTGTTGAATATCTGAACAAAGCCTTTTAATTTTCTCGGCTCTGTTTTCTTTACTCTAATTTCGTTTACCTCGCAAATATAAAAATAGGTACCATCTGTACATGGTAGTTTTGATTGTAAGGAAGTGCCGTTCCACATAAATGCTGGGTCGGTGGTTTCAAATACCAGTGTTCCCCATCGGTTATATATTTTTAAATCAATGTCCTTTACATATCTATTTTTGATGGCTTTAAAAAAGTCATTCACGCCATCGCCATTAATAGTGATGACGTTTGGTAATTCGTATTCAGGACAATTATCAATACACACTTTATCAGTAATCGCACTTTCATTACCTGATGAATCCACGGCGGTAATGGCGTAGCATCCTGCAATAGAAGTGAGGTTGTCAAAAGCAATAATGGTGTCTGATAATGTTTTAACGGAGTCTATAATTTGTAATGGGGTATCTTCATCATCTGTTTCGCTATAATAGATATTATATTTTACCACATCATTAGCACAACTATGATTTGGATTATTCCATACTAATTTTACCGTAGGTATGATACAATCTGATGTAATATTTAATATTGGCGAACATGGAGGTGTTGTATCTTTTGGTTTTTCACAAGCTTCTTGCGAGAAGTTTAATAATGGTCGAATAATGCTTGGATCGGAATATTGTCCAACAGACTGTACTTTATAACAATACAAAGCACCATTTACAAGTCCTGTGTTGGTATAAGTTTGATTAATTGTACTATCAATTAATGTGAATGAGCTTTGTAATGGTGCTTTTCTATAAATGTAATATTTATAGTTAGACCAAGGCGTAAGTTCTTGCCAGCTTAATGTAATTTGATTGCCAGCAGGTGCTAAACTTAAAAATACAGAAGATGCTTTTTGTCCATCACCAACAAAAATGCCATTGGCATAAAATTCAATTTTATATGTGTGAGCTGATGTTTGCGTATTAATATTGTTATGAATAAAAGTAGTATCGCTTAATTGATTTAATGCTGCAAAGTAGGGTTTACTAACACTATAAATTTGTGAGAAAGTGCCAGAAAATCCGTTGTAATGAAACAGTCTAAATTCATAAGGGCCAGTAACAGCAACGGTATCTAAATTACTAGCGCCTAATACAGGTTTAATCCATCTTACAGAAACAGTACCAGTACTTACATCAGTAGATTGCACATCTACATTTACTAAAATTGGTACATCTCTTTTTAGTTGCACACAGTTACTTTGTGTAGAGGCATAACTCTCGGAGCCATCTAAATATACAGCCACAACTACATAATGATAGTTGGTACCTTGCGAAAGTCCATTGCCACTATTTGTATCAAGCAAGGTGGTGTCATTTAAACTACTTGTACAACCAACTTTAGTATAACCAGCACTAGTAGGCATTCCTACTTCGCAATAATTAGGAGACCAAGGATTGCAATCTGCTTTTCTATAAACACAATAGCGTAATAAAGGATTAGGTGCCGAACTATTATAACATGCTGGTTTGTTCCATGTTACTTTAATGCTTGTTCCAATTGGTTGTGCGTTTACATTTTGAGGGGCAGGTGGAATAACTTTAATGTTAAACGATTTAAAATCAACAAGACTTACCATGGGGTCGCTATCTTTTACTTTTACTGTAACTTGGTAAGGGGTTTTTCTAACATGTACACAAGCAGTTTGCCAAGTAAAGATGCCTGTTACAGGACTTACACCAGGAGGCGATGAAAATGTAGCAAGTGGAGCCGATACATTAAAGGGGCCGCCATTAGCCTCTAAGGTTAAATAATCTACATCGGGGTCGCTTGCTGAAATGGTTTTGGTAATAGTACTACCTGCTACAATACAAGTATCGGTAATTGCATTTATAACTGGAGGATTATTGTTACATGCCCCTACATCAACCTGTAAGTCTCTTAATACAGAGCCAACCATAAAGTAAGTACCATCATCTTTCTTACGCCATTCCTTAATTAAAATAGCTAAGTTGTACTCACCTTGCAATTGTGGGGTACACCAAGTAAGCGTTCCGGTAATAGGATCGATGGTATAAATTCCACCACCTGTGGCAGGATAGGTATAGCCAGCACAAGTTACACCAATATCAGCCTTGCAAGTAGTAAGTTCGTACGATAAACTATCGCCATCGGCATCTACGGCACCTGGATTGTGCATAAAACATTTTCCTACACAGCCATTATCAATTGGAGGAAATGTAAGAGTAGGTGATGAATTGTGTGTAATGCCAAAGGTTGGAATTACTAAATATGATTCGATGTAAAAAGCTTGATTAACAGAATTGAGCATGTTTAAGATACCCGCATTTCGGTTGGGATCTTTCATACTTAATCTATAAGTACCAGGGCCTGGATAGACATGTTGGGTAATGTATTCATTTTGTTTAATGGTTGGGGTAATAGGAACGCCTTCATGCGCTGGTGAGCAACCACCTACTGGGCCATTACTTCTTAATACAACAGCACTTGTGCCATCACCAAAATATAAAGTATCTTCACAACGATCGGCTAAGTTAGCAGAGCCTATATTTGTGTAGGTTATTATTTTAATTTCATATTTGTAACCTCCTAACCAACGGTAAGTAATTTCTCCAGCTCTATTATGCGTAGCCTTGGCATACACACACAAGATAGTAAATAGTGTTGTGTATAATATATATCGGAACTTTAACATCACTTATTGTTTCATCATTTTTTTAATTAATACATTTCCCTTTTCGTCATTTATTTTTAAAAGATAAATGCCTTTACTTAAATTTAATGTAGAAAGATTCACGGTCATTGAGGGTTTTGTGTCCAATGAATGAAAGCAGGTTAAAATACGCCCTGTAAGATCTAATAAAGTAATTTGATAGTGTGTGTTTTTTGTTTGGTTAAATTGTATTACAAGTTCATCTAAGAATGGATTTGGGCTAACTGTTAGTAATTCATTTAAAGGGCTTACATCATAAATGCCAGTACAGGCATTTACAATAAAGCGTACATCTCTTTGCGAGTAACCTGTTAATTGATAATTACCACTTCCATCATTTCGCCATTGTTTTATGTTTATCAAAGTATTGTATTTTCCTTGAAATTGTGGATTGCACCAATCTAATATTCCATTGGCTGATTGAATACTATAAGTACCACTAGTTCCAGCATAAGGATACGTGTAGCCTGTTGCTCCATTACAAGGTAATATCTCGTAGGAAAGGCTATCTCCATCTGCATCGTTACCAATTGAATTAAAATGAAAACAATTACCATCTAAACATCCGTCTAAAATAGGAATATTGTTATAATTAGGAGATGTATTGTGATTTACACCAAATACAGGGATTGTCAACATCGCTTCTATATGAAAAATTTGATTAATAGAATTTGGAATATTAAAGATAGAAGAGTCTCTCTTTATATTTAGAGAATTATGAATGTAATATGTACCAGTACCTGGAAAAGTATGGGTTGTAATATATTCGCTATATTTTATGTATGGAGTAATAGGAATACCATCGTGCGCAGGCGAACAGCTACCTATAGGACCGTTGCTTCTTAGTACAACTGCACTCGTGCCATCACCAAAATATATGGTATCTTCGCAATATTCAGTTAAACTAGTGGAACCTATATCGCTATACAAACATAGTTTTACCTCATAAGTATAACCATTTAACCATTTATAAAAAATTTCGCCTGCTATAATGCCAGCATTCATATTTAATGAAATAAAAATTCCAATAAATCCTGATGTTGTATAACGTAGCATAAGTTAAAAGCTAATACTTTTTTAAGTATTTAAAGATATGGAAAAAATATGGAAAATGGACTGTTAAAAAAGCTTTTTTATGGTAATGTGGTTAGGGGTTAAAAAGTTGGTTATAAACTTGCTTAATTTCTTATCTAAAATTTATTTCTGAACTTGAATTTTATACTACATTTACACCTTTATTTCGCTCATATCACATGGCATCTCATCAGCACGAACAGTTAAACAAGGTAACCTTAGCAGGTTTATTAGTAACACTTGGCATTATTTACGGAGATATTGGCACCTCACCACTTTATGTAATGAATGCAATTGTAGGTGATAAACCTGTTGATGCAGACGTAATACTAGGATCCATGTCCTTAATTTTCTGGACACTTACACTACAAACAACAGTTAAGTATGTTGTTTTTACCTTAAGAGCTGATAATAAAGGTGAAGGTGGGATTTTTTCTTTATATGCGTTAATAAAAAAAGCCAAACGTAAGTGGTTAATTTTTCCTGCAATTATTGGAGGTTGTTGTATATTAGGCGAAGGAATTATAACCCCACCTATCTCAGTATCATCGGCTGTAGAGGGACTTAGGCTTATTCCAAGTTTTAGTCATTTACCTATTATTCCTATTGTTATTACAATTTTAGCCTTGTTGTTTTTTATACAGCAATTTGGTACAAAGTTTATTGGTAAATTCTTTGGACCTGTTATGTTAATATGGTTTCTAACTTTAGGCGTGGTGGGATTGTTTAGTCTATTTCAGAATCCTATGGTTTTAAAGGCTTTGAATCCTTATTATGGTATCAATCTTTTAGTTTCTCATAAAGGTGCATTTTGGTTATTAGGCGCTGTGTTTCTTTGTACAACTGGGGCAGAGGCTTTATACTCGGATATGGGACACTGTGGAAGAGAGAATATTAGAATGAGTTGGATTTTTGTGAAAACCATGTTAGTGCTTAATTATATGGGACAAACCGCTTGGTTGGTTTCAATGAATGGCCAATCAACAAATGGCGAAAATCCTTTCTATGCCATTATGCCTAATTGGTTCTTGCCATTTGGTATTGCAATAGCTACCATTGCAACTTTTGTTGCTTCGCAAGCGCTCATTAGCGGCTCGTTTACATTAATAAACGAGGCTATGCGATTAAATTTTTGGCCCAAAGTTACTATCAAATATCCTACTGAATTAAAAGGACAAATGTACATTCCATCTATTAACTGGATTTTATTTATAGGTTGTGTATTTGTGATGATTTTCTTCAAAGAGTCTAAAAATATGGAAGCAGCTTATGGACTTACTATTATTCTTGGAATGATTATGTCATCTAGGTTACTAGCCTTTTTTATGCAATTAAAAAAATATCCTAAATTATTCATTTATGTCTTTGTAAGTGTTTATGTAGTTGTTGAGGGTGCTTTTTTAGTTGCTAACTTAGAGAAATTTCCTAAAGGAGGTTATGTTACTCTAATTATTGCTTTATTATTAGCTGCTCTTATGGGCTGTTGGTACATCGCTAAGCAAATAAGATTACAGTATATTGATTTTGTACCACTAAAAAATTACATTCAAACATTAAAAGATTTGAGTTCGGATAATTCTATTCAAAAATATGCCACTCATTTAGTATATATGACGAGTGCTAACAACCCTGAAACTATTGAATCGAAAGTAATTTATTCCATATTGCAAAAACGCCCTAAACGAGCCGATGTGTATTGGTTTGTACATGTTGATGTTGTTGATGAACCCTATCGAATGGATTATAAAGTAACTCATATTGCTCAAGATGATATTATTAGAATTGATTTTAAACTAGGATTTAGAGTAGCGCCAAGGGTAAATTTAATGTTTAGACATGTGGTTACTGAAATGGTTAAAAATAAAGAAGTTGATATTACAAGCCGTTATGAGTCTTTAAATAAAAATAATGTTATTGGTGATTTTAAATTTGTGGTATTAGAAAAATTCTTGTCTTACGACAACGAATTACCTTTCTTTGAGAAAGTTGTATTAAATACTTACTTTATAATTAAAAAATACAGTTTAAGCGAAGCAAAAGCCTTTGGGTTGGATAGTAGTTCGGTGAAAATTGAAAAATTTCCAATGATTATCAGCCCACCAAAAACATTGAATTTACATAGGATAAGCTAAGTAAAAGAGGTTATTCTTTTACGCTAATTGCTTATATAGTTTTTCTCTTTGTTCTTTTACAGCGGTGTTCGATAAATATTCATCGTAGCTCATTTTTTTATCAATCATGCCATTAGGTGTGAGCTCAATAATGCGATTAGCTACCGTTTGCACTAATTCGTGGTCGTGACTTGTAAATAAAATAGTGCCAGTATAATCTTTTAAGGCATCGTTGTATGAAATAATACTTTCCAAATCTAAGTGGTTAGTTGGTTCATCAAGTACGATAAAATTTGGATTAAATAACATTAATCGGCTTGTCATGCATCGCACCTTTTCACCACCTGATAATACGTTGCATTTTTTTAGTACTTCCTCTCCACTAAATAACATCTTACCTAAAAAACCTCGTATAAAACTCTCATCTTTATCTGTAGAGAATTGACGTAACCAATCTATTAAGTTTAAATCCGAATTAAAATATTTTGCATTATCGTTTGGTAAATATGCTTTGTGAATCGTGGTTCCAAATTTATATTCACCTTTATCGGCCTTAGCTTCTTCGTTTATAATGTCAAACAAAGCAGTAATGGCTAAATGATTTTTGGATATAAAAGCTATTTTGTCACCTTTAGTAACATTAATATTCACATCTTTAAATAAAATACCATCAGAATTAGATGCTTGTAGGTTTTCGATATGTAAAATTTGATCACCAGCCTCTCTTTCTTGTTTCAAAATAATTCCCGGATAGCGACGTGTACTTGGTGGAATTTCGTCAACTACTAATTTGTCTAATAACTTTTTACGAGATGTTGCTTGACTTGATTTACTGGCATTTGCACTAAATCGGCGAACAAATTCTTGTAATTCGGCACGTTTATCTTCGATCTTCTTATTTTGATCAGCCTTTTGTTTTAAGGCTAACTGGCTCATGTGATACCAGAAACTATAATTACCAGTATAAGTTTTTAATTTACCATAATCGATGTCGCAGGTGTGAGTACAAACGGCATCCAAAAAATGTCGATCGTGGCTAATTACAATTACTGTATTTTGAAAATCTGCTAAAAAATTTTCGAGCCAAGCAATGGTTTCCACATCTAAGTCGTTGGTAGGCTCATCTAATAAAAGAATATCAGGATTTCCAAAAAGAGCTTGAGTTAATAAAATTTTCACCTTGTCTTTCCCTGTCATATCTTTCATTTGCTTGCCATGCGACTCTACAGGAATGCCAAGATTAGTCAACAAACTTGACGCATCACTTTCTGCATCCCAACCATTCATCTCGGCAAATTCTGCTTCTAATTCTGCTGCTTTATTTCCGTCTTCTTCACTAAAATCAGCTTTTGCATAAATAGCTTCTTTCTCTTTGATGATGTTGTATAACCGTTTATTACCCATTAAAACAGTATCTAACACAGTGAATTCGTCAAACTCAAAGTGATTTTGTTTTAATACACTCATTCGTAAACCTGGTAAAATGCTCACTTGCCCTTTAGTAGGCTCAATATCACCCGATAAGATTTTCATAAAGGTAGATTTACCTGCGCCATTAGCACCAATTAATCCATAACAGTTGCCAGGTGTAAACTTTACATTTACTTCGTCAAATAATACACGTTTGCCATATTGCAAACTTACATTCGTAACAGTAATCATCTCAAAAAAATTAGGGGCTAAAGATACAAAAAATAAGGGAGAAAAAGCGGTAGATTATAGGTTTTGAGCAATTTTGCTTATTTTTTCTTCTATTTGTCTTCGTTCCTTAAGTGTGGCTACTTCTTTACTTAGCGCTTGTTGGTAGTAGTGTGTAGCGTTTTGATATTGATGCCTTGATACAAAGTAATTTCCTAATAGTTCATAGGTGTAATAATTTTCAGGATTGGACTGAACGAAAGCTGTTTCAAATTTTTTGTCTAATAAAATTTTTTCAGATTTCTTAGTTAGAAATTCAATATAGCTTTTTAGGGCTTTGTAAATTATAAATTGTTGATAGGCTCTGGAAGATAAAAACGCATCGGCCGGAATGGTATAATGTTTTATATTAATTTCTTTGCTAATGTCATGGGTTTTTGCTTTTGCAAATACGCTATCTAAATTGTAACAAATAAATTCGCCACATTGAAATGGATTAGCACTCACCCACATGAGTTTATCTTGTGGTTTAAATATTATTCCATGATGAGCTAGTAATTGATTTAAGTTTTTTTCATTGGTCATACCAATGTTTCGATTATTTAATCCTTTTTGATTCCTTAGAATCTCAGCAACTTGTGTATAGTTTACAGTAGGATGCTGAACTAATAATTGTTCTAATCGTATTTGACGATATAATGAAGAACTTTCAATTTGATTCGTTAGGTTAGCTATATTGTTTTTAAACTCATTTCCTTGATAATGATTAGGACAAACTATTTGTGTAGAATTTGGTGTTTCAAACACATCCATAGCTTCAGGTGATTTCTCAATACTGATGGTTTTATTGTCTGATGCGCTACCAATTAGAATACTTTCTGATACAAATACTTTTCTTTTTTTGGCAATTTCAATAGCCTCATTAATGTTTTTAGCATATTGCAAAATTTCTCTGGCTAATAAAGCAATGGGTGTAGCAACATCGGTAGGAATTGAACTTTTAGCAGCATTAATAGTTACAGTTAATCCTTTTTCGTTCATGCCACTACATGCACCAATAAATCCACTCCAAGTAACGGTAGCAAATTTATAACCTGTGGTAGGATTAGTAAATTGAACTATTTTATTTTTCGCAAAATCATCACCACTATAAAAATCAAAATTACGACCAACGAGTAATTTTCCGTCTTCGCTTTTTTTGTCCCATACCGAAAATGAAGTGCAACCTACGGTCATGTTTTTATCTTGCAAGGCATGACCAATATCGTGAGCACCGTGGTAATTTAAAATACGATGATATTTTGGGGCAATAAAATCGTACTTGTTACTCGCGAATTTGGAGATGCCATAAATTTCTTCTTTGTATTCTTGGGTAATATGGTTTGGAAGATGACGATTAAAGTAACCTACAAAATATTTTAAGAATTTTAAATAGTTAAGATTAGGAACTAATAATTGTATTTGTTTAAAGAATGCTTCTTCCTGGTAAGCGTGTAGTTCTTTTGTAAGCATACCATTGGCTACGCCTCGTTCATAGGCATCTCCTTCTACATATAATTCCCACAAACCACTTTTGCTATGTCGTAACCAATTGTTTTGAACTTTATAAGTTTCTATTCCTAACGAATCTCGTTTCCAAGTTAAAGTGGTGTCATTATCAATTTTGGGTATTTCTATTTGCACTGCAAAAATGAAATAGATGATAAAAATGATTAGCAAACATGCGAGTACTAATAAAGATTTTAAAATTATTTTGATAATTTTCTTCATGAATGCTTTTACAAATTTACTTAAAAAATATGGGGATTATGGCATAAAAAAAGCCTATCGGATTCGACAGGCTTCTTAAAAAAGATTAAATCTATTATTTAATTAAGTTGTTTCTTAAAGTGTAAATTTTTTCTGCAATTGACTTGAATTGTTCTTCTTTCATGTCTTTTACATCTTTGATAGCATCAATATCTGCATGAATTTTCTTCAATTCATCGTTTAAAGCTACACACTCCTTTTTATCCTTGTAGTCATTTAAAAGTTCAGTTAAGTTTTTTAAATAAAAACGTTGATCCCATAAATGCTTATAGGCTTTCTCTTTAGTAGTTGCATCCGTTAATGATTCAGTAATTTTACAAGTTAAGTTTAAACTCTCTACCCACGAACCAGCAAACACAGCCGATGCTGTATATACACGCTCGTTAGTTCTTAAATAAGAATCACTCTTAGTGAAAATTTCATCTAAAATTGATAATAAAGAGTCTTTATTAGAAAGGTTGTTTTCAGCACGTTTACCAACCATTTGGTCAACAGCACCTTTTAATCCTAATGCATCTGATGTGGTTAAAACCGTTTTCATATATTTTAACACATCTTCGCCACGGTTATTAACCATAGCATAGGCCATATCAATATTGTAAATACCTAGAATCACGGCTTTATTAAATTCTAATGAAGCTGTATTAGATTTTTTAGCATCAACTAAAAAAGTGTTGTTATAATCTACACCCCAGTTTGATAACTCATTAATGCTAGCAACTGGTGAAGGAATATTGGCGATGGCAAAATCGAACTTGAATTTTGTTTCTTCGTTTACCGTAACTGGTGTAGTATCTACAACTGTTTCAGGAGTAATGTTTTCAGCAGTTTCCTCAATGGGTTTATCACCTCCACAAGAAGTTAAAACTAATGATAATGAAATTCCAGTAGCTAAAAATAATTTATTCATTTGCATAATATTGATTAAAAGTTACACAAAAATAAGAGAGTTCTTTTAATTTGCAACACAATGTATATGATATTTTAAAAGTATTGGTTGTTTTAAAGTAAAAGAGGCAGAAATCTCTGCCTCTTTATCTATCTATCTAAATTTCCATAATCTAGTTTTTTGCCTTGTATTTTTAATACCAGTTTTAAAATTAAAATTAAAAACGGCACATACATTACTACTTTTGGTAACTCAAAATACTCAAGTATAACGAAGGATTTACGTTTTAGTCGTTCGGTAATTAAATACATAGATGGAATTAATAATAGAGTTAATAATGTAGCAAACAACAATCCAAAAATCATCGTCCAGCTTAATGGGCCGAAAAATGCAACGCTATCGCCACCAAAGAAAATATGCGGATTACCCGTAGCCAATAATGATTCAAAATCAATATTAAATCCGACGGCTAATGGGATTAAACCTAATATAGCGGCTGTTGCAGTAAGAATTACAGGTGTCATACGTGTTCTACCAGCTTCTACCGTTGCATCATACAAGTTCATCCCGCCTTCTCGAGCAAACTCAGCAAACTCTACTAATAATATACCATTTCGTACCACAATACCACCTAATGCAATAATACCAACGCCTGTCATTACTATACTCATATCCATTTTAAATAATGAAACACCAATTAATACACCTACCACACTAAATATAATTTCGGATAAGATAATTAATGGTTTTCCTAATGAATTAAATAAACCTACTAATACAAGCAACATTAATCCAATGGCAATTAACATAGCATTTCCTAAGAAACTCATGGTCTCCATCTGTTCTGCTTTATCTCCAGCAAATTGAATTATAACATTACCCGATTTTTTGTAACTTTTCATTACACGCTCTACATTAGCAACTACTTCATTTGGATTAAATCCGTCTTTCACATCAGAAGATAAAGTAACAACTCGTTTATCATTTTTACGTTTTATTCCGGCATAATTGTAATCATATCTAATATCACAAACAGATGCAAGAGGAACACTTCGAACCATGCCACCCATATTCATATCGCGGTATGTAATTTTTAAATTACGTAATGTTTCAATGTCAATACGTTGGTCGAATTTATAACGTAATTGTACAGGGTATTCATCATCTACATCTCTAAACTTTGTAGCTTCTACTCCATAAACGGCACCACGTATCTCCATGGCTAGTTGGTAGGTAGATATACCTTCACGTAATGCACGTTCTCTGTCTATATCAAATACAATCTCTGGTTTGTTAGTTACAAAGTCAGATTTTAAACTCACCACTCCACCAATTTTAGCATTGGTAATGTGTTTTTTTAATCCTTCAGAATTAGCAACTAAGTCTTTAAAATCCTCTCCTATAATCTCAATGCTAATAGGTTTTGGAGTAGGCGGACCATTTTGTTCTTTATTTACAACAATATCTGCACCTGGTATATCCCAATTTAAATTTTGTAGGTCTTGCAAATAATTGGTTGTAGATTGCCCATTTCTTTGTTCAAATTCTACAAAAGCTATAGCAATTTTACCCCTATTAGGATAAGAGTTTTGATCTCCATCTTTAGGATCAGTGGTTCCAATTGTTACATTAGTTATCATTGATTCCACTATAGGATTATCTTTTCCTAAAACAGTTTCTACTTTAGCTTCTACTCGTCTCATTAAGTCGTTTGTAACCTTAGGATCAGTTCCTTCAGGTAACTTTACATACACATAAATGTTATTTGGGTCGCCATCAGGGAAGAATACTACTTTTGGTTTTCGAACTGCAAATAGAATAAAAGAGAAAACGAATAGCACAACTACATAAACCAGTGGTTTCCACGGTTTTCTTAAACACCATTCTAATACTTTTACATATTTCTTTACAATACTTGGCCAAATTTTAAATTGCCATGCTTCGATAACTTTGTATAACCATAAACGATTTAACACTAAGAAAAAAGCCAAGAATACAGTAAAATTAGCCACAGCAAAATGACCTGTTAAGTATGAGAACAACGCCACTAAGCCATATATAATTAATTGTAATCGGGCTTTTTTAGTAATTCGTCCATGTTCTTTTGCTTCTTCCTCGTGCGGTTTCATAAAATCAACCGCAAATACAGGATTGATAATGTAGGCCACAAATAATGATGCTAATAATGAGATAATTAAAGTTACTGGTAAAAAGTACATAAACTTACCAATAATGCCTTGCCAAAATACTAAAGGAATAAACGGAGCAAGTGTGGTTATAGTGCCTGATAAAACTGGCATAAACACTTCACCTACCGCACGTTTGGCGGCCGTTACAATTGGTAGTTTCCCATTATCAAAAATACGATGGGTGTTTTCAATAACTACAATAGCATCATCTACTACAATACCAAGTGCTAAGATAAAAGAAAACAGTACAATCATGTTAAATGAAAAACCAATACTCGGCATAATTAAGAATGCAATAAACATAGATAATGGAACAGAAAGTGCAACGAATAGGGCGTTAGTAACACCCATAAAAAACATTAACACAACTGTTACCAAAATAAATCCTATAATGATGGTATTAATCAATTCGTGAAGTGAATGTTTGGTTTTATCACTTTGGTCGCCACTTATAGTAATATCTAAACCTTCTGGAAATTCGTTTGCTTTCATTTCAGCAATTACTTTTTCAATATTCTCAGCAGCATGAATTAAGTTTTCGCCTGAGCGCTTTATCACATTAAGTGTGATAACATTTTTACCTTTTGAACTCGAGTAACTTTCTTGTTCTTTAAAACTATCAATTACTTCAGCAAAATCTTTTATAAATAATTTTGCTCCACTGGCTGATGTAACTACAATATTCTCAATTTCTTTTGGATCTTGAAACTCACTTTTTATACTCAGTGTGGGTTTCATTCCATTTAATGGAATATTACCACCAGATATAGTTAAGTTCTCTTGTGCAATAGCTCTTTGAATGTCTGTTAAAGTGAGTTGAGCTGCTTGTAATTTATAAGCATCAATGTTGATTTGAATTTCTCGTTCTAAGGCACCTACTAATTTTACTTCATTTATCTCTTTCAATGCTTCAACTCTGTCTTCTAAATCTTCGGCATATTTTTTTAGTTGTTTTAAGTCGTAATTACCTGCAATGTTGATATACATAATTGGAATCTCCGAAAAAGCAATTTCTTTAATAATAGGTTCACGAGTAAGTGTGGCTGGCATGTCAGCACGAGCTTCATCAACCGCATCTTTTACACGTTGCTTGGCAACCTCTACCTTTACATTAGTATGAAATTCAACTACTACTACCGAAACATCTTGTAGTGATGTGCTTGTGAATTTCTTAATTCCAGATAAACCTTTTAATCGTTTTTCGATGGGTTTAGTAATGGTGTTTTCAATGTTTGTAGGAGAGTTACCACCATTTACAGTGTTAATATAGATGGTTGGTACAGTAATGTCTGGGAATTGTTCTTTAGGCAAGGCATTATAGGCCATTATCCCAGCAATTGAAATGAAAATAGTAACTAAATAAATAGTTAATTTGTTATCAATAGCCCAACTTGAGGGTTTAAATTCTTTTATTTTATCTAACATATAGTTCGTTTATAAGATTAATGACTTAAAATTTAGAGTCCTATTTACTTGGGTTCACGTGGTCCCCTTCGTTAATTAAATCGTAACCTTCGGTTATTAATAAATCACCTTCATTTACACCTTCAGCTATCTCGGCATTGCCATTATATTCACGTGAAATAGTTATAGTTTTTTTTACTGCAACACCCTTTTCCATAATCATCACAAAGTGATTGTTTGTTCCTTTTTGAATATATTTTACAGGAATTACAACTTTAGGAGAAGGTGATTGATAATCATTAATTTTTAATTTAGCCACCATATTTGGATGGTATTCTTTTTTATTGTCAAGCAACACTTCCACTAAAAAGGTTCTTGTTAAATTATTAATTGCTCTTGCAGCATATTTAATTTTTGAACTTAATGTGTCTTTGATATCTGGAAATAGTACTAATACTTCATCTCCTGTTTTAACTCTTGAGGCATAACTCTCAGACACATCTGCTTTTATTTTTAGATTAGAGAAATTAATAACATTAATAGCAGGAAAGCCTGGAGCAACGGCTTGCCCAATTTTTATATTTACTGCATCTATAGTTCCGTTAATTGGTGAAATAATTTTACTCATTCTTACTTGTTCTTGCAAAGTAGCAATTTTGTGTTCTAAGCTTTCTTTAGTATTCTTAGCTTGTAGGTATTGAATCTCGGTGCCAATTTTTTGATCCCACAAGTTTTTTTGTTTTTGATATACTTGAGTTGCTAATTCTAAATTAGTTTGTAAATCAACTATTTGTTGTTGTACAGCTCTAGCATCTGTTTCGGCTAATATTTGACCTTTACTTACCTCATCACCTACTTTTACATTAATCTTTGTAACTGTTCCAGGCATCTCGGTTGATAGCGTTACGTTTTCATCTGCATCAATTCTACCTTGAACCTCAATGTATGTCTTAAAGGTTTGAGTGGTTAATGGCGAAGTAGTAACATCTACTAGTTTTTGTTTAGTTGTATCACTTTTAGCTAATTCTTCTTCAAGCGCACTTATTTTTGTTTCTAAATCAGCTTTTTGACTTTTTAACTTCTCAAGTTGAGCTTTTTTATCTGGCGAACCGCAAGCTATTAATAAAGCTGAAACTAAAATGATTGAAAATTTATTTTTCATATGATGTGGTTGTTTTTATAGGATTAAATAATTTATTTGATTAAAGACCCAGTTGCTTTTAGATAATCTATCTTATAGATGAGCATATCGTAAATAGCATTAAAATAGTTAGTTTGTGCTTCTTTGTAAGCTGTTTGCGCATTTACTACTTCTTGATTTGGACCTACACCTTGTTCGTATTTTTTTTGCGTTACATTTAATACATTCTCGGCCAATTGCAAATTACGTTTTTGAATTTGAAGTGATGATATGGCGTTGTTGTAATTTACTACTGCTGATGCTGTTTCTAACTCAATACCAAGTTGTAAGTTCTTTATAGCGTTTTCACCTTTTTTAAAATCCATCTTTGCTTGTTGTATTTTATAATGGCGTTGTAGCCCATCAAATACATTAAATGAAAGTGTAGCGCCTATTAAGGAAGTAGGGAACCAATTATGTTGTCTGGTAAAAAACTCTAAATCATTTCTCATACCGGCGTATCCTAGGCTTCCATAGGCCACTAAACTTGGCATATACCCAAATTTTAATCGTTTAATATTTATAGAATACAAATTTTGTTGAGATTCCAAAATTTGATATTCAATTCGTTTGGTAAAATCCACTTTTTCAGCACTAATGTTTTCTGGGTTTTCAGAAATAGCCAATGAATCTGTTAATACTAAATGATCCTGACCAGTGTATCCCATTTGAAATTTTAAAATGTTTTCACTCAACGAAATTAACCGTTCTGTTTTTTGTTTCTCAGTTACAAGATTATTAAATGCTACTTCAAGCCTATCAACGTCTATTTGCTCTACAAACCCCTGTTTATTAATAGCTTTTGTATCGTTCAATATTTTCTCAAGTTTGGTAACATTAGCATCTAATAGTTTAATTCTTTCTTTATTCACTAATACTCCATAATATGCTTTTGAAACTTGTGTAACTGTTTCGGTTTTACTTCGTGTTACATTTATATTCATTAAAGTAATCATTTCTTTTGTAGCTTTTAGACCAATTAAATAATCAGCACTAAATACTAGTAAAGAGGCCTGTGCAGTTCCACTTGCTTGAAATTTTGTTCCGAATTTCACAGGAATAAAGGTTCCAGGAGGTGCACCGAAAATTTCACCAGGAATGAGTGAGGTAGGTATCTCAAGAAAGTTTTTCATGTCCACACTTGTTGTAATTTGTGGCATAGCCATACCTAATACTTCCTTGCGCTTATATTTTGCCATAAGGACATCGTTTTCGGCATTTAAATAATTAGGACTATTTTTATAAGCGTATTCAATAGCCTGTTGCAAACTAAAACTATTTGAGGTTGCATTTTGTGATTTTAATTGACACGCAAGCATTGATAATGCAAGTAATATAGCGTGTTTGCTGTGTTTAATCATAAAGTAATTGATTATTCTTGTTCTGTTTTGTTTTTATATTGTTCTATTAATTTAAGTCCTTTTTCAGTACAAATGCTATGTATAAATAAGTCTAATAAAAGTTCATGTGTTTGAGAAAAACTTATTTTTTCAAATGAAAACATATTACCGAACATTAAACTATCAATTTGTGCTAGCCTGTATGTTGTTACAAAATGGGGATCGAGTTCTGCTCTATACAACCCATCATTAATTCCGGTTTGTATGTTTCTAAAAATATCCTTGTAAGCACACTCCCTTTTAAAGTTTTGAATATACTCAAATGATGTGGCATGGTATTTTTGTAAATCCATAAAGAAGATTGGATTTACATTTTGCATCATTTGTTTCAAACTTTCTGAAATAAGTATAATTTCATGTATTGGGTTTTTTGAAGTATGAAAAATCTCATTAAAACGATGTTCGTGTCTAGTTACTTCTAGTTGACAAAGTTGTTTCACTATTTTGTTTTTATCATTGTAATATTGATAAATCGTTTTTTTTGACATGCCAAGTTCTTTGGCGATGTCGTCCATCGTTATTCGCTTAATGCCATTTTTAAAAAAAAGTTCTAAAGCTGTTTTTAGTATTTTTTCCTGTGGTTCCATTTTTCGGCGACAAAACTATAGAAACTATTTTTGTTCTACAAGTTTCCGATTAAAAATTTATGGTATGATATTTGTTAAAAATAACCGTTTTGTTAAAAAAATTAACAATATGTTTTTTTATACCCTACTAAATCATGATATTTGTCGAACTAGATTTGACTTTAATCACTTTTAAAATATACTACAATTTGTTATAAATTATGTTTAAGAAGAAAATAATTCTGTTGTTATTGCCTCTAACATTTATCTTAAATGTTCATGCTCAAATAGATACAAGCTTTTGGTTTGTTGCGCCCGATATTTCCCAAGGTTTAGGAGATAGACCTATTTATCTATATTTTAATACCTATGCTCAGGCGGCAAATGTTAATATTAGTCAGCCAGCAAATGGTTCTTTTGTGCCTGTAAACCTTAGTATTCCAGCTAATTCCATCGACTCAATTAATTTAACGCCTTTTATTGCTTCAATTGAGAACAATACCCCTAATGCAGTATTAAATAGAGGGTTACACATTTCCTCTTCTCAAAAAATTTCGGTTTTATATTCAATAAGAGCTGCTGCTAACAGAGAGTATCTGAGCTTAAAAGGTTCTAAAGCCTTAGGAAAAGATTTTTATGTGCCTATGCAAGAATTCTGGAATCAGGCACCTGCAACCTCGCCAAAATCTTTTTCTTCTTTCGATATTGTGGCTTCTGAAAATAATACGACAGTATTAATAACTCCAAGAACGGCAATTATAGGTCATGCCGCAAATGCAACTTTTACGGTGTTACTTCAAAGAGGAGAAACTTTTTCTTGCCAGGATACTGCTCGTTCGGCTACTACAAGCTTAGCAGGTTCTATTATTTCATCTAATAAGCCTTTAGCAATTACTATTCAATCTAGTGGATTAAACGAGTTAGGTTGTTTAAGTTCTGTTACAGATCAAATAACATCTTCAGATTATGCAGGTACTGATTATGTAGTGTTGAGGGGAAAGGCAAGTACTGAAAAAATATTTGTGCTAGCCACTCAAAATAATACCCAATTAACGGTGGACGATGGTACAGTTACAACCAAAGTGATGAATTATGGTGAGAATTATACTTATACTGCTGCTCAAAATATTACATACATAAAAACAGATAAACCTGTATATTTATTCCATGTATCGGGTTACGGCTGTCGTTTAAGTGGCGCACAATTGCCACCTTTATATTGTGCTGGTACCTTTTCTACTGCTTTTACTAGAGCTTCATCAGATTCATTATATGTAAATTTATTTACACGTACTGGATATGAAGGCAATTTTGCATTAAACGGAAACGCATCATTAGTTCCTGCTTCTGCCTTTACAGTGGTACCAGGTACATCTGGATCTGTTAAAGCTGCTAGAATTTTATATAGTACAGCAACTGTACCAGTGGGATCACATAATGTAATCACGAATAGTGGCGACGTTTACGGTTTAGGTATTTTAAATGGTACTTCTTCTAAAGGAAGTGCTTATGCTTATACATCGGAGTTCGTTTCCTATCCTTCAATAAATGCTGGCAGTAATTTCACTATTTGTGCTAATGGAAACTTAGTTTTAAATGGGCAAGTAGGAGGAGGAAATGTAACGGGTACATGGTCAACAAATGGATATGGTTCATTCGCTGCAGGTACTTCTGCACTTACAAATACGTATGTGCCTAGCCAATTAGATACAACGGTTAAGCCTGTTAGAATTGTTTTATCTGCTACTGGTCAATGTCCACAATTAAAAGATACACTATTTCTTAGTGTTAAACAATCACCTCTTGTAAATGCTTCGGTAGATCAATTAGTTTGTGCAAATAATGCTAATACTTTATTAAACGGAAGTGTAACAGGCGGTTCATCAACTGGAATATGGACAAGTGCTGGAACAGGTTCATTTACACCTTCAAATACAACATTAAATGCAACCTATGTACCTAGTACTGCAGATATTTCATCTGGCAGTGTAAAACTGGTATTGGCATCAACTGCAAACGGTATTTGTTCTGCCTCTAAAGATTCAATACTTGTTTCTTTTACACCACCGCCTTCAGTAAACATTGCAGCAACTACAATTTCAGTGTGTGCAAATAACCCATCAGTTTCTGTGAGTGGTACTGTAACAGGAATCACCACAACTGGCAAGTGGACAACTAGTGGAACAGGAAATTTTAATCCGAGCAATATTCAGTTAAGCACTGGTTATATACCTAGTGCTGCAGATATTTCAGCTGGAACTATAAAACTTTATTTAAGTTCAACTAGTAATGGAAATTGTAATCCTGCTCAAGATAGTGTAACTATTATATTTACTGCACCTCCTATGGTAAATGCAGGCCCAAATAAATCAGTATGTAAAAATAATATGCTTACCGTGTTAAATGGAACAGTAAGTGGAGCTACTTCTACAGGTGTTTGGAGTGGAGGTTTAGGAACTTTTTCACCAAGCAACTCCGCTTTAACAGTAACATATACCCCAACACCAGCTGAAATTTCGGGTGGCTCTGTAAATTTAATCTTAACATCTACAGCCAATGGTAATTGTAATGCGGTTAGTAGTAATATTAATATTTCATTCACTAATCCACCATACGTAAATGCAGGATCAGATTTAAGTGTTTGTAAAAATAATGTCAATACTGTTCTATCTGGAGTTGTTTCTGGAACAACAACAACAGGAATATGGAGTGGTGGAACAGGCACCTTTACACCTAGTAATTCTGTATTGAACCCAACTTACACACCAACACCTGCTGAAATCGCATCAGGTTTAATCACTTTAACTTTAACATCAACCAATAATTCCAATTGTAATGCAGTTACTGATGTAATGCAAATTAACTTTACAAACCCGCCAGTTGTAAATGCTGGCTCTAATCTTTCTATTTGTAAGAATAATGCTGCAACACCTTTAAGTGGTGTTGTTACAGGTACAACAACAACAGGTGTGTGGAGTGGAGGAACTGGTAGTTTTAACCCAAGTAACTCAGTTTTAAATGCTACATATACACCAAGTGCTTCAGAACTTACAGCGGGGTCAGTAACTTTAACTTTAGCATCTTCAAATAATGGTAATTGTAATCAAGTAACAGATGATGTTGTAATTAATTTCACGGCACCACCAGTAGTTAATACAGGTTCTGCTATGTATGTGTGTAAAAACAATAGTACATCAGCATTAACAGGAACCATTTCTGGCGCTACTACAACAGGAATATGGAGTGGAGGAACAGGCACCTTTACACCAAACAACACTACTATTAATGCAAATTATCAGCCTTCTGCAACTGAACTAGCTAATGGTTCTGTGATATTAAATTTAACTTCTACAGGAAACGGAAATTGTAATGCTGTAAGTAGTAACGTTACCATTTATTTTACAAATCCTCCTTATGTAAATGCAGGTGCCGATTTATCAGTTTGTAAAAACAATATAAATACAGTATTATCGGGCGTTGTGTCTGGTACTACAACTACTGGAATCTGGAGCGGAGGTACAGGTACATTCACACCAAGTTCGGCAGCTCTTAATCCCACTTATACTCCAACTCCAGCCGAGATTGCTGCCGGAAGTTTAACACTTACTTTAACTTCTACTAATAATTCTAATTGTAATGCGGTAAATGATGCTATGGTTATTAACTTTATTAATGCACCAATTGTTAATGCTGGTATTGATTTATCATCATGTAAAAACAATGCATCAACAGCTTTAAGTGGTTCTGTTACAGGTATTACAACAACTGGTGTATGGAGTGGAGGTGCAGGAAGTTATAACCCTAGTAACTCAGTTTTAAATGCGACTTACACACCTAATTCTACAGAGTTGGCAACAGGTTCGGTAACACTAACTTTAACTTCATCAAATAATGGAAGTTGTAATCAGGTTACAGATAATGTGGTTATTAATTTTACATTACCACCTTCTGTAAATGCAGGAACAGATGTATATGCTTGTAAAAATAATGCTTCTACAATATTAACTGGAACAGTTTCTGGCGCTACTACAACGGGAGTTTGGAGTGGTGGAACAGGTACCTTTACACCAAATAATACAACTTTAAATGCAAGTTATCAGCCTAGTGCTTCAGAGTTAGCTGCAGGTTATGTTAATTTAGTTTTAACTTCAACTAACAATGGAGGTTGTGTTGCAGTGAGTGATTATATGCAAATGTTCTTTAATAATGCTCCAATAGTAAATGCTGGCGTAGATATGTATGCATGTCAAAATAACGCTATGCCGATTATTGCGGGTGTAATAACAGGAACAACTAGTACAGGTATTTGGAGTGGAGGTGCTGGAACATATAATCCATCTAATACTGCACTTACTACAACTTACACACCAACAGCATCTGAATTAGCAGCTGGATCGGTTACTTTAACTTTAACTTCAACAAATAATGGAAATTGTAATGCGGTAGTTGATAGTATGGTCGTTTTCTTTACTAATGCACCGGTTGTTTCAGCTGGAAGTGATATTTCATCTTGTAAAAACAATCCTGCATTTGGATTAGCAGGTGTAGTAACTGGACCAACTACAACAGGAATTTGGACAGGAGGTTTAGGTAGTTATAACCCTGGCAGTACAATCTTAACAGCAACTTATACTCCTACAGCAGCTGAGTTGGCTGCAGGTTCAGTAACTTTAGTTCTATCCTCAACAAATAATGGAACTTGTGCTCAAACCAAAGATACGGTAGTGGTTTCGTTTATAAATGCACCTGTTACTAATGCTGGTATAGATGTGTATTCTTGTAAAAATAATCCATTATCTATTTTATCTGGTACCGTTACTGGTCCAACAACAACAGGTGTTTGGAGTGGAGGAAGTGGAACTTTCTTGCCTAGTAATACAGCATTAACGGCTACCTATGTACCTACTACAGCTGAAATTGGTGCAGGTTTTGTGAATTTAACTTTAACATCAAGTAATAATGGTAATTGTAATGCAGTGAGCGATATTGTGAAAGTGAATTATATGCCAGAGCCATTTGCTAATTTTAATTTCAATAATGTATGTTTAAACTTAGCAACATCATTTACAGACTTCTCATTGCCTGCAGCAGGTTCAATTACAGACTGGGAATGGAATTTTGGTGATGGTAGTCCGGTAGATACAAATGCAACCACAACACATATTTTTCCAACTTCTGGCTCGTTTACAGTTCAATTAGTGGTTAAAAATTCTTATGGTTGTTCTGATACTATAAGACAATCTCCAACTGTTTATCCTTTACCTAATGCTAATTTTGGAATTACGAAAATATGTAATGGAACAGATTTGAGTTTGTATTTCTCTGATAGTTCAACTGTAAATTCACCTGAGATGGTAAACCAATGGTTTTGGGATTTTGGAGGGCCAGGAGTAAGTAATTTACATAATCCTACTCAGTTATATCCAGGCTCTGGTTTATACAATATTACTTTAATTGCTACAACCAATCATAATTGTAAGGATACTATTGTGAAACAAATTAACTTATTACCTCGTCCTATAGCAGGATTTGCCTACTCAATGACATCTGGTGCGAACGTAGGAACAACTGTATCATTTGTTGATACATCAAGCTATGCAAGTAACTGGTCGTATAACTTTGGTGATGGCACAAACTCTAACTTACAAAATCCATCAACTGTTTATTTTGATAACGGCGTGTTTGTTGTAACACAAATTGTAAGTGATGGGTATGGTTGTACTGATACTGCTAGAGTTGCTATTAAGATAAGTAATATTACTACTGAAATTTCTACTTTAATCCCGAATGCTATTTCACCAAATGGTGATGGAAAAAATGATGTATGGAAATTAGAATTCCTTGATTTATTATATCCAAATGCAACAGTAGAAATCTATAATCGTTGGGGAGAACAGATTTATACAGCCTATAATGGTTACAAAGATCCTTGGGATGGAACGTATAAAGGTGAAAAACTACCTGTTGGAACCTATTATTATGTTTTAATATTAAATGACTCAAAAAATACGCCACCATTTAAGGGAGGTATTTTATTAGTAAGATAATTAAAATATGTACTAGAAAGAATATAAAAAGATAAATGAAAAAGATGTTATATATAAAATGGATGCTACTAGTTGTGTTAACAACAACTACAACTTTATTGGCACAACAATTACCTATTTATACAAATTATGTATTAAATCCTTATGCATATAATCCAGCAGTTGCTGGTTCTAAACCACATGTAGTTGCAAATTTTAATTTTCGTAACCAATGGGTAGGATTTCAAGATGCACCAAAAACATATATGGTAAGTGCCCATAGCCCAATTGGTAAAGCCAAAAAAGTGGCAATTGGTGCATTAGTTAATTCAGATAACACAGGATTGTTATCTCGCACAAATGGTTATTTAACGTTTGCTTATCAAATAAAATTAAACGAGAAATATAAATTAGGATTGGGGGTTTCATTAGGCATGGTTCAATACCGTATAAAACTATTTGATGCAAAAGTAGCTGATTCGGGCGATGATTTATTAACGGGAAATGTTTTAGCAAATAATACCTTTGATTCAAATGGTGGTTTATATTTATACAGTGATAGATTATTTTTTGGCGTAGCCACTTATCAATATCTTGGTAATAAAATAACTTGGAAAGATTCCCATAGTAATTTATCACAACATGTATTTGCAACTTTAGGATATAATTTTAATGTATCTAAAAATTTTTCTATTCAACCTTCAGCATTAGCAAAATTCAATGCGCCATTACCTATTCAGCCTGAATTCTGTTTGAGAGGAATTTATAAAGATATGATATGGATTGGTGGTTCTTATCGCTTGAATGATGCAGCAAGCGCACTATTAGGCGTAACTATAAAAGAAAAATTAAGTGTTGCTTATTCGTATGATATTACAACTTCAAAACTAAAAAGATACAATACTGGTTCACATGAAATTAGTATAATGTATCAGTTCATAAAACCAAAACGTAAGTTAGATGCTGATGAACAAGAATTAAATGATATTGATAATAGTATTAAAACAAAATTAGAAAAGGAAAAACAAAATGAGAAAAATAATAAATAGCCTATTATTACTAATTTTCTTAGTAGCTAGTAAACCCGTTGCGGCTCAAATTGATACAGTGTTTTGGTTTGCCGCACCTTGGATAACTGTTGGACATGCTAATAGGGTGCCTATTGTAATGCGTATATCTACTTTTAACCAGCCAACTACTGTAAGGATTCAACAACCTGCTGGTACTTATGATACAACATTTACTATTGCCGCTAACTCTTTATTCTCAAAGTTTTTAAGCCATATTGTTAATCAAGTAGAGAATTCTCCGGCTGATGTAGTTCATAATCGAGGTTTAAAAATCACTTCTGATTTTCCTATAACTGTTGTTTATGAAATTGTAACAAGTGGTAACAATCCTGAAACATATTCATTGAAAGGACAAAATGGAATGGGATATGAGTTTGTTTGCCCTTTTCAAACCCAGCGATTTAACTGGGCTTTTTCACCTATCGCTAAATCACAAATTGATGTTGTAGCTACACAAAACAATACGGTGGTTTGGATTACGCCTCGATGTAATGTTGTGGGTCACGCTGCAAATGTAACTTATTCCATCATGTTAAATGCCGGACAAAGTTATGCTATTGAGAATGTAACAAATAATACGAATGTACCGGGTCAGAATTTAAGTGGAACTATTGTAGTGGCTGACAAACCTATTTCTGTAACAGTAACAGATGATTCTGTGAGAGGCGTAACAGGTTGTATGGATGCCTTAGGCGATCAAATTGTGCCTGTAGAGGTTGTAGGAATGAACTACATTATAAATAAAGGCGGTTTATATGCAGCCGAAACTGAAGGTGCTTATATTGTCGCAACTCAAAATTTCACACAAGTTAATATAGATGATGGTGTTGTTACTACTGTATTATTAAATAAAGGTGATACCTATTATTATCATATAGCTAACCCTTTAACATATATAACAAGTGATAAAAATATATATGTAATTCATGTAAGTGGTTTTGGTTGTGAAATGGGGGAAGCAATTATTCCTCCGTTAAACTGTGCAGGTTCTGAACAAATTAGTTTTACTCGTACCAATGCACAAACCTTTATTTTAAATGTGTTATGTAAAACGACGGCAACTGGTAATTTTTTATTAAACGGGAATGCGACTTTAGTTCCAGCCTCTGCTTTTACAGTGGTGCCTGGTACAGGAGGCTTATGGAGCGGTGCACAAATTACATATAGCACTAGTCAAATACCTGTTGGAGTAACTAATTTGCTAAGAAACACACACCCTGTGGATAGTATTTTCTCAATGGGAGTTATTAATGGAGGTGCGGGTACAGGTTGTTATTATCATTATATGTCTTCTTTTTTACGTAGAGTATATACTAATGCGGGTATCGATCAAAACATTTGTACAGCCACCACTCAAACAATTTCTTTATCAGGAACAGTGGATGGAGGTGCGGTTGCTGGCGTTTGGACAACCACTAATGGAACTGGAACATTTGCTAATCCAAATAATCTAAGCACAACTTATACACTTAGCCCTTCAGATTTTGCTTTACCTCAAGTTAAATTTGTGTTATCCTCTGTTGGTAATTGTACTCCTGTGAGAGATACTGTTGTTCTAAATGTATTTCAATCACCAACTGTTAATGCTGGCTTAAATCAATCCTTATGTAAGAATAATATTTCAAATATTCCTATAAATGGCTCAGTAGCAATGGCTGCAGGCTCAAACTGGACAACATCAGGAAGTGGTTCATTTGGAAATCCTGGCGCATTGAGCACAACTTATTTACCTTCACCAGCTGATTTGAGCAATGATAGTGTTAAGATATATCTTACATCTACTGGAAGTATGAATGGATGCCCAAATAAACAAGATAGTTTAATGTTGTATTTTACACCTTCTCCTACAATTGCGATATCTCCTGTAACATCAATGTGTGCTAATAACGCTACTATTGTTATTAGTGGTACAGTTACAGGTGCTACCAATACAGGAATTTGGTCTGGTGGTGCTGGGTCATATAATCCAGGAACAACATCATTAACAAATACATATGTTCCTACACCTACAGAAATTGCAACAGGTTCTGTAAATATTGTATTGGCATCTACAAATAACGGAAACTGTAAAGTAGTGAAAGATAGTATTCAAGTTTCCTTTACACCAGCACCGGTTGTACAACCTGGAAGTAATTTACTAATATGTCGTAATAATCCGTCATCAGTTTTATCAGGTACTGTCTCAGGACCTACCACAACAGGTATTTGGAGTGGTGGTTCAGGAACATTTAACCCAAATAATACAACCTTAAATGCTATTTATGTTCCAACTCCTGCAGAATTAGCAGCAGGGTCAGTTACCTTAACACTTAGTTCTACCGGTAATGGGAATTGTAATCAGGTTCAGAATAGTATGGTGATAAACTTTACCAATCCAGCAAGTGTAGGAGCAGGTTCTGATATTTCAGTTTGTAAAAATAATCCATTACCTGTAGTAAATGGTTCTATTAGCGGGCCAACAACTACTGGAGTATGGACAGGTGGAACAGGATTGTTTAGCCCAAGTAATGCGGCACTAACAGCCACATACACACCAAGCCCAGCAGAAATAGCAGCGGGAACTACTACTTTAGTTTTAACATCTACCAACAATGGAAATTGTAATCAAGTAACTGATACTGTAATTGTAAACTTTACAAATGCGCCTGTAGTTAATGCTGGATTTGATTTATCAATTTGTAGAAACAACATTAATACATCAATTTCGGGTACTGTAACTGGCCCTACAACTACTGGTAATTGGACTGGGGGAGCAGGAACTTATAATCCAGGTAGTTCGGCTTTAACTTCTACATATACGCCAACACCTGCAGAGTTAGCTGCTGGTTCTGTTACTTTAACTTTAGTTTCAACTAATAATGGAAATTGTAACCAAGAACAGGATCAACTTGTAATCAATTTTACTAATCCTGCTGTGGTCGCGGCTGGACTTGACATTTCTGCTTGTAAAAACAATGCTAATGTTGCATTAAATGGTTCTGTTTCTGGTGTAACATCTACCGGGATTTGGTCGGGTGGTACTGGAACATTTACTCCAGGTAATACATCACTTAATACTTTATATTCACCAACAGCATCTGAGATTGCAGCAGGAACAGCTACTTTGATATTAACATCAACTAGTAATAATAATTGTAATCCAGTTACTGATACAATATTAATCAATTTCACTAATCCTGCTACCGTTGATGCAGGTACTAATATTTCATTATGTCAAAATAATGTAACAACACCTTTAAATGGTAATGTAAGTGGTATAACAACAACAGGTGTTTGGATTGGAGGTTCAGGAACATTTAATCCAAATAATACCACATTAAATGCAAATTACACGCCAAGCCCTTCTGAAATATCTGCTGGTACAGCTTCTTTAGTTTTACAATCTACAAATAATGGTAACTGTAATCAAATTACAGACACAGTTTATATTAACTTTACTAGTCCGCCTGTAGTAAACGCTGGCGTTGATATTTTCACTTGTAGAAATAATATTAATACAGTGATATCGGGTGTTGTAAGTGGACCAACATCAACAGGTACTTGGTCAGGGGGAATGGGAACATTTAACCCTGGTAGTTCTGCATTAACAACTACTTATACACCAAGTGCTATTGAAGTGGCAGCTGGCTCTGTAACATTAACACTTACATCAACCAATAATGGAAATTGTAATCAAGTGCAAGATCAGGTTGTTATTAATTTTAGCGACCCAGCAACAGTTGCAGCTGGTCCTGATATTTCTGCTTGTATAAACAACGCCAATGTATCATTAAATGGCTCGGTAAGTGGAATCACAACAACTGGTTTATGGTCTGGAGGTACAGGTACATATACCCCAAGCAACACATCATTAAACACTTTGTATTCACCAAGTGCTGCAGAGTTAGCACTCGGTTCAACAACTTTAATTTTAAATTCTACAAATAATAGTGGATGTAACTCAGTAACAGATACGCTTATTTTGAGTTTTACGAATGCTCCAGTTGTGGCGGCTGGTAATGACATGACACTATGTAAAAATAATGTATTAACAGCATTAACTGGAACTGTAAGTGGTGCAACTACTACTGGTGTTTGGGTTGGGGGTTCAGGATCGTATAATCCAAGTAGCGCAGCTTTAACAACTAGTTATACACCAAGCGCTTCAGAAATTTCCTCTGGAACTGCTACGTTAGTATTACAATCAACTAATAATGGAAATTGTAATCAGGTAGTAGATACTGTGTTAATTCATTTCACAAATGAACCAGTGGTTTATTCGGGTCCAGATATTACAGTATGTGCTAATAATCCTACAATAGCCATCAGTGGAACGGTTACTGCAGGAACTACAACTGGTGTTTGGTCAACAAGCGGAGGTGGTTCTTTCTCTCCTTCTACTACTTCTTTAACATCAGTATATAATATCGATCCAGCTGATATTGCTCAAGGTAGTATCACTATCAAATTAACCTCGACGAACAATGGAAACTGTAATGCTGTTTCAGATAGTTTAGTGGTAAACATTACGCCTAAACCTACAGTAGATGCAGGCTTAAATGATACCATCTGTGCAAATCAAATGTTCTATCCATTAAATGGTTCGGTAACTAATGGCGCTAGTGCTGGTGTATGGACAACATTGGGTAATGGTACATTTGGCAATCCAAATAACTTATCTACAACTTATACTTTAGGCCAAGCTGATACAACTGCAGGTGTTGTTAAAATTGTATTAACTTCGACAGGGGGTAATTGTTTGCCAGAAACAGATACATTACAGATTGTACTTGCAAAAATTCCTCAAGTAGATGCAGGACCAAATAATATGATATGTGATAATGAACGTATCCTATTAAACGGTAGTGTCATAGGACTAACAACTACAGGAGTATGGACAACTCTAGGAACAGGGGTATTTACACCAGACGATTCATTATTAACTACTTATTATCAACCTTCGCCATTAGATGTGGCAAATGGTTATGTTAACTTAGTGCTTACATCAACTTATAATAAAGGATGTTTGGCTGTTACGGATACTGTAAGATATACTTTTAAACCTACACCAGTGTCTGACTTTAATAGTAATAATGTGTGTGCAAAAACAGCTACTAGTTTTACAGACACATCAGTACCTACTGCTAGCTTAACAGGTTCATGGTGGGATTTTGGAGACATGAATACTTCTACTGTTAATAACCCAACACATGCTTTTACAAATCCAGGAACATACACGGTAACACACGTGGTTTATAGTAATAATGGCTGTAATGATACCATTAAAAAAACAATTGATGTATATTTCTTACCACAAGCATTCTTCTATAACTCAACATCATGTGTAGGTAATAGTACACAATTTGTAGATTCCTCTAAAACTTTATCTGGAAATATCATACAGTGGCAATGGAATTTTGGCGATTCTCAAACATCTTCAATCCAAAACCCTCAACATGGTTTTGCAACGCCTACTGTATATACAGTATCTTTAGTGGTTACATCTTCATTAGGCTGTAAAGACACGATTCAAAAAGCTGTAACGGTTATTTCTGGCCCTACTGCAGATTTTAGTATCAATCCAAATCCAGTACAATCTTTAGAGACTGTAAACTTTACTGATTTATCTACAGGTCCTGCTTCTTTAACTAATTGGTATTGGCAATTTGGTGACTCAATGGCAAGTAACGAACAAAATCCAACTCATATTTATAATACACAAGGAGATTTAAGTGTTTTCTTAGTAGTGAAAGATATTAATGGCTGTATTGACACAGTAAGAAAAGATATTACGGTAATATTATTGCCCGATGTTCCTACGGCATTCTCACCAAATGGAGATGGGCAAAATGATATCTTCCGCGTAAGAGGAGGGCCATTCAAATCAATTAATTTTAGAGTTTATAATAACTGGGGTCAATTAATCTTTGAAACTAACGATCAAAAACAAGGATGGGATGGTACCTACCAAGGCATAGATCAACCATTAGGCGTTTATGTGTGGGTAGTAGATGTTGAGATGCTCAGTGGTAAACAAGTTAAGAAAACAGGTGACGTTACATTATTAAGATAACATGAAAAAGAAACTACTAATATTTTACAGTTTTTTATGCTTAACAATTTTAAACATAAAAGCTCAGGATTTCCATCTATCGATGTATGATGCAGGTCCTTTATTTTTAAATCCAGCTTTAACAGGTGTTGTAGATGCTAATTTAAGAGTTCATGCTCAATACCGAAACCAATGGCAAGCGGTGGCATTTAAACCATATAATACAGCATTAATAAGTTTAGATGCTTCAAAAGGTAAGTGGGGGTTTGGAGGTCAAATAATTAACATGCGTGCTGGGGTAGGTAATTATAATGTTTTACAAGGCTTGTTTTCAGCGTCGTATGCCGTGCCTTTAGATAAGTATAAACGTAATAACTTGTCGTTTGGGATACAAGCTGGTGCAACTCAAAAACGTGTTGAAGCAGGTTTATACACTTTTGATAATCAATATAACACTTCTAATGGAGGTTTCTTTGATAAGAGTATTGCTTCTGGAGAGACCTATAGTCGTCAGTCGTTTGTAACTGAACAAGTAAATGCTGGTTTTATGTATTTTAATTCTAAGCAACAAGCACGATTAAATCCTTTCTTTGGGTATTCAGTTTTTAACTTAACCATGCCTAAAGAAACATATTATGGTTATAATAATCGTTTGCCAATGCGACATTATGCTCACGCAGGACTAAGAATTAATGTTACTGAATTATTTTACGTGTTGCCTAAGGTGTTAATTATGATGCAGAAAAACGCCATGGAACAACTTTATTCTGTGGATATGGGTTACTTTTTTAAAGAACAAGAGTTTTATGCATTAGCAGGATTGAATTATCGTGCACAGGATGCTGCAGTAATTTATGTAGGTGCTAGAAAAGACAATTATATTCTAAAAGTTGGTTACGATGCTAATGTGTCATCATTAAAAGAAGCATCAAAATATAGAGGTGCATTTGAAATTTCATTTACTTACATGGCCAAAAAATCAAACAAACAAACTGTACGCCATTGCCCTAGATTATAAAATTATGAGAAGACTATTATTCATTTTTGTTACTTTATCTACTATTAATGTATTTGCTCAATCAAAACATTTGTGGTTGAAATATGCTGATGATGCTTTTGCAAAAAAAGATTATGCTACGGCCATTGATTATTATAAAAAAATAACGGATGACACAACTGCCCTAAAAATAATGGTGTTACCTTATGAAGTGCAATTGGTAAATTTAAAAACAAAAGATTTTCAACCAGATACCACAAAACGTTTAGGTAAGGAACGTAAGGCAAAAATTTCTAAATTAGATTATGTTAATCATCAGTTAGCACATTCATATCGGTTAAACTTTGATTATCAAAATGCGGTTGTCCATTTTAAAAAAGTAGTGGATAATGGTTCGTATCCAGAAGATATGAATTATTATGCTTTAGCTTTATTGCAAACCAAAAATTACGATACTGCTTTATTTATATATGATATATTAATGGAGTCTGAGAAAAATGACTCATTGAAAAAGATCTTTCAGAAAAATTTAAGCTCTTGTTATTTTGCATTAGATTCAAATAGTCACAAAGAACTTATTTCCGTTAAAAAAATGGATACTACAGTGTTTAATGTAGGTACTTCCAACTTTGCGCCTATGTATTGGAATAGCCCAACCAAGCTATTATTCACGAGTGCCCGAAAAGGAGGCGTGTTGTTAAATCCAGAAAAACAAGATTCAAGATATTTATGTGATTTGTATTATACTGAATTAAAAGATACAGGTTGGGCAAAGGCAACTAATTTTGGTCGCCCTGTAAACACTGGATTACATGAAGGATCAAGTGTGATATCATCTGATGATATTATGTTTTATACACGATGGAGCGATGCAAATAGAAATGAATCGTTTATATACATGGCTAAGATGAAAGATGGCTATTTCTATGAGTCGTATAAATTAACAGAAACTGTAAATAAGCCTGGCTATAAGGCTATGCAACCGTATGTTTCTTTTGATGGTACTAAATTATTTTTCTCTTCTAATCGCCCTGGAGGACATGGTGGATTCGATTTGTATGTATGTAATATTGATGAAAAAGGTTTAACGGGTGAAGCTAGAAATTTAGGGCCAGTGATTAATACATCTGGCGATGAAGTAACTCCATTTTTTCATACCATATCCAATACCTTATTTTTTAGCTCCAATGGTCATGTGGGTATGGGTGGTTTGGATGTTTTTAAGAGTTCATTAAATACAGACGACTCGGTATATGCAAAACCAAAAAACTTAGGAAATCCTATTAATTCGAGTAAAGACGATGCTTATTTTATTTTAGATAGAACACAAGCAAAAGGATATTTTTCGAGCGATAGAGAAGATTGTCCTGGTGGAAATTGTTATGATATTTATGAATTTGAAAATGAACCAATCTTATTTGATATTACTGGTACAGTTTACGATTATGATAATTTGGAACCAATTGCTGGTGCTTTGGTTACATTAAAGGATGTAACAGGGGAAGAGGAGCCTCAGTTTTTAATTACAAATGATAAGGGGGTTTATTTTTCAACATTAAAAGTAGATAAACAATATTTCTTAAAAGCTCAGAAAAAAGGTTACCAAGCAAGTTCTGCTAGTGCAACAACTAAAGGATTAACAGAAACCACTCATATTGTACAAGATTTCACTCTAACATTAATTCCTCAAGAAGATGTGGTGATTGAAGGGATTGAATATGACTTTAACAAAGCAACTTTACGTCCTAAATCAATGGAAGTATTGGATAAAATTTATGATTACTTAGTTTTAAATGATAATTTTAGTATTGAAATTAACTCTCATACTGATACACGAGGTAGTGATAAATTAAATCAAAAATTATCACAAGCTCGCGCTCAATCGTGTGTTACTTATTTAATTAGTAAGGGGATTAAGAAGGAACGTTTATTGCCTACAGGTTACGGAGAATCAAAACCTTTGGTAAGTGATGAAGAAATCGCCAAATTTACACCTAAAAGCGAGGAGTGGGAGGCTGCCCACCAAAAAAATAGAAGAACAGCATTTAAGGTGTTAAAAGAGGAGGATTTAAGAAAAAAATAGGCTAATATTTATCTTTTAACAAAATAGAAATGTTAAATAAATAGACAGTGGCTTAGTTTTTGTTAAATTAGATTAATAATTCAAACAATTAAACAAATGAAAACAAGTAAAATTTTATTAGCTGTAATCGCTTTATCGGTTATAGGTGCAGTAACTTTTTCAAGTTGCCGAAAGAGTAAAGCCTTTAGAAAAGAAGATGGTCAAACCTCTGCCGATTCTAGAACTGCTCAAGGTGAAAACGATGCTGCTATAAGTGATATTAATGATGTAGTGAGTAATCAACCTTTATTACATGGTCGAACCAATGGCACCTCAAATTCTAATGGAATTATGGGTAATATTTGTGGTTTAACGGTAGATACAAATGGTGCTTACATGGGGACTATTAATTTACATTTTAATGGAACAACTTGTAATAATCGTACCCGCGAAGGAGATATTCGTTTAACTATCTTAGATTATGCTTCTGGTAAACGCTGGAAGGATGCAGGCTGTGTAATGAAAGTAGAGTATTTTTTATATAAAGTAACTCGTGCTTCTGATGGTAAAAGTGTGAGATTGGAAGGTATTCAATATTTAACTAACGTAAGTGGTGGAACATGGTTTGATTTATTATTCTTAGGTCAACCAAACTTAGTATCTACAGTAACTGGAGAGAATTTAGCAGTAAATTTTGATAACTCTAGTACTGCTGTATATAATATCAATCGTAAATTCACTTATACTTGGGCAAACAATATTTTAACATGTACTGGTGAAGGTATAGGTTCAGCTGATGGATTAAGTAATTTAGAAAACTACGGTACTACTCGTGATGGAGATCCATTTACTAGTCAAGTTATTACACCAGTTGTTTGGAATACAACGTGTGGTGCTTGGGCGCCAATTCAAGGAGAGGTAGATATTAAAGTTGATAGCAAAGACTTTAAGTTAAATTGTTTATTTGGTGTTAATCAAACAGGTAATGCAATAACAGTGGGGTCTAATAGTTGTCCTTATGGTTGGAAAGTAAGCTGGAAATATAAAAACAAAACAAATACTAAGGTATTAGGATACTGGTAGTATTGTAAATATATAGAATAACAAAAAGGGCTTCGTTTTGAAGCCTTTTTTGTTTGAACCCAAAAAAGATAGTAGGATTCAGTTAGTTTAACTTAATATTATTAGTAACTCCTGATGTAATCGTGAAATTTCTTTCAATGGTTTTTATAGTTTCTTTAATATTTTCATATCTAAATTCTAATTTATAATTACCAGGTTGTAGATAAATGATTTCTTGCTGTAAATTATTATTTAGGTTACAAACCCAAGTTAAATGCTTTCCATCATCTACATAAATGCTTCCATAGCCTTTATAACCCTTGGTAATATAAGCAATGCCCGATGTAGGAACTTTAATGGTATTGGTAGTACTTTGTTTTATTTCTACATCATTCATTTTAATTCGAGGAAGCGTTAGTATTTCTAAATCATATTTACCAATGATATATTTTTCGGTTTTTCCAAAGTCTTGCACATTTAATGTATTCATGTTGCCATTTTTTCTTACTACTGTGGTTGGATAATATTTACTTAATGCACCATCTAACTCTAGTCTTAAATAACCTTGTGGCGCATCAACAGGAATAATGTTATGTTTACCCTTTGTAATTGTAATATTTTTTTTCTCAATAGGTGGAATGGTGTGAACTATTAAATCATAAGTTAAATCTGGATTTAAAACTAGTGTGTCTGGTGCGCCACGATGATTGAGTGTGTGTAAATAATTATATTTGGCTTGCTTGGTTTTACTATCATAAAAAGTCATATTGACATCAGTTTCAGTTGGTTTTTTGTTTATATCCAACAAATCAACTTGCACAGTAGTTTGCGAGATTGCTTCAGTAAGCACTAAGTTAAGTACATCTTTAAAATTAGCTTCGTTACTTACATCATAAAATTTTCCCATACAACCAAATACATCAGCGAACTTTACATCAAGCCCTACACCAATAACAAATGGACGTAAGAAAATACCTTTTTTTTGTAGAGCTAGCGAAACTTCGCAGGGTTGTCCCTCACATTCTTCAATCCCATCGGTAATTAAAATCACAATATTTCTGCAATTACTGCAAGGTGTAAAGTCTGCCACACTTTCTCCAAGTGAATAAGCAATAGGTGTGGTTCCTAATGGTTCTAATTTTTGAATTCGTTGTTTTATAAGTGGTGCCGATTTAGAGGCGCTTCCAAAAGCTACTTCTAGTTTGGTGTCTTTACAATCTCTGGTAGGTTTAATAAATGTTTGATGCCCGTAACAGCGCAAGGCTAGTTCTAGGTTTGGAATAGTTTTTAAACTATCTAAAAACTCTCCCATAATTTTCTTAGCCACTTCTATTTTTATATTACTATTCCATGGTGCATACATGCTATACGAATCGTCAAAAATAAATAAGATGCGATTGGTAATTTGCTGTGCTTGAAGATTTATAAGAGCAAATTGAAAAAGTAGTAATAGAAAAATACTTTTTGCTTTTACTTGTATTTGTTTTGAAGTGAATTGTTCGTTTTTCAAATCTTTTGTAATTAATAATCACCGATGGTTTCTTCGAGTTGAGCCAACGCTATTGCTAATTGTTCATCATTAGGAGCGGAGCCATGCCATTTATGAGTACCCATCATGTAATCTACACCTTGTCCCATTTCCGTTTTCATAATATTTACAATTGGTTTTCCTTTACCAATAAATGATTGGGCGGTTTTTAATCCTTCAATCACTTTAGTTATATTATTTCCTTCCGTTGTCTCAACAACTTGCCAGCCAAATGTTTCGAATTTTGCTTTTAAATTTCCAAGAGATAAAACTTGTTCTACATCACCATCAATCTGCCTTCCATTATAATCTATCGTTGCAATGTAATTATCTACTTTATTGGCGGCTGCATACATTGCAGCCTCCCAAATCTGACCTTCTTGTAATTCTCCATCGCCGTGTAAACTATATACAATATGTTTATCGTTATTTAATTTTTTAGCTAAGGCAGCACCAATTGCAACACTCATGCCTTGCCCTAATGAACCACTTGCAATACGTACACCAGGCAAATGTTCGTGGGTAGTTGGATGACCCTGCAAACGTGTATTTAATTTACGAAATGTGCTAAGTTCACTTACCGGAAAATAACCACTACGGGCTAAAACGCTATAAAATACAGGGGAGATATGGCCATTACTTAAAAAGAATACATCTTCGTTTTTACCATCCATGGTAAAATTTTTAGGATTGTGAACCATTACATTGTTATATAATGCAACTAAAAAATCTGTACAACCTAAAGAACCTCCAGGGTGCCCTGAACTAACAGCGTGTACCATTCTTACAATATCTCTTCTAACTTGGGTTGCTAATTTCTCTAATTGCTTTATCTCTGCCATTGGTGTTGATTTTGTTGCAAAAATAATATTAATTGATAGTATGTAACGCGTATGTTGATAGAAAGTAACATGATGTTAAAAATTAGATACTGAACCTAAAATCACCTTTTTTGTAAATAGAATATTCTCTTATTAATACCGTATAAAACCTTGGTTTTTTTACTATATTCGCAACCTATTAAAACGAGGCAACTCTTTTAATTGTAATTAAGAAAAATAAAACGGAATAGAATATGGCTTTAAAATGCGGAATTGTAGGTTTACCCAATGTTGGCAAATCAACTTTATTTAATTGTTTAAGTAATGCCAAAGCACAAGCGGCAAATTTTCCTTTTTGCACCATAGAGCCTAATGTGGGTGTTATTACAGTGCCCGATGAACGATTAACTAAACTGGCCGAATTAGTAAAACCACAAGCTATTTTACCAACCACAGTTGAGATTGTAGATATTGCTGGATTAGTAAAAGGTGCAAGCAAAGGAGAAGGATTAGGTAATAAATTTTTAGCCAACATTAGAGAGTGTCATGCTATTTTACATGTTTTGCGTTGTTTTGATAACGACAATGTGATTCATGTAGATGGTAACGTAAACCCTGTGAGAGATAAAGAAATTATTGACACCGAACTTCAATTAAAAGATTTAGAAGCTGTAGAAGCAAAATTGAAGAAATTTGAAAAGCAGGCCAAAACGGGTAACGATAAAGAAGCTGTAAAAACGTATGCCGTATGCTTAAGATTAAAAGAAACCTTAGAGGCTGGTAAATCAGCACGAGCTTGTGCAATAGATGAGGCAGAATATGCGTATATACAAGATTTACATCTGCTCACTATTAAGCCCGTGATGTATGTTTGTAATGTAGATGAAGCATCTGCAAAAACAGGTAATAAACATGTAGAAGCGGTGAAGGAAGCTGTAAAAGGAGAAAATGCAGAAATATTGATTATTACGGCTCAAATGGAAAGTGAAATTGCTTCACTTGAAACCTATGAAGAGAAACAATTATTTTTACAAGAAATGGGCTTAGAAGAACCAGGTGTAAATAAACTCATTAAGCAAGCCTATCAATTGTTAAAACTTCAAACATACTTTACTGCTGGTGTTAAAGAAGTGCGTGCTTGGACTATTGAAAAAGGAATGACAGCGCCACAGGCAGCAGGTGTTATCCATTCAGATTTTGAAAAAGGATTTATTCGAGCTGAGGTAATTGCGTATCAAGATTTTATTTCTTTAGGATCAGAAAATGCATGTAAAGAAGCTGGAAAATTAAGAGTAGAAGGTAAAGAATATATTGTAGCCGATGGCGATATTATGCACTTTAGATTTAATGTATAATTAATAAGTAGCGTGAATCTAGTCTCTTTGTTTTTAGTTATCACCTGTTAGGATGATTTTCTGAGAAAGAGAAAAATCCTTGCCAGAAACTTGAAGAGAATATACGCCTGGATTTAATGATTGAAGTGATATACTTTTCATATTATCTTCACTAAAAACTTTCACTATTCTTCCATGTATGTCGAATATAGAGATCTTACTAATAACATGATATGGTAATTCTAAATTTAGAAAGTTAGTTGTTGGATTAGGCCATATTTTGAGAGATGTTTTATTTAGCGTATGAATATTTGTACTACTGTTTAATGAGTATTGTCTGAAGAATCGCCAAATCTCAAATCTAGCATCAAAGTCCATACAAGTAACATCACTTGAACTCGGCATTGGGCAGCCTGGCCATGTGTGTTCTCCACCAGTTACTTTAAAATGCTCCACCGTATTACCATTTATTCCATTGCTGTATAAATGTCTTTCTGCAGTTGCTCCATCTGTTGTATTAATGTTTGGAACAGAGGTTATGCTCGGAATAGTATCACAACCATTTTGATTAACCCAAAATCTAGTTACTAATGGAATACTTTTAGATGTTGAATTACCATTGTATGGATTGGTAGGATCGGCTGTGCCATGAATATGAATAGAGGGCGTTGGATGTTGCGCATTACAGTTGCTATAGGTGTCATTACTCATGGATCCAGTTACAGAACCAATAGCCGCAAATCGATTAGATTGACAAGCTAAATAATAGGTCATAAAACCGCCATTAGACATACCCACACTATATATTCTGTTTTGATTCACATTATAATGAGCAGAAATAGTATCTATTAAAGCCTCTAAAAAACCAACATCATCAACAGTAGAACCCATAACATTTCCAAAGTTCCAAAATTTAACACCCCACATTGTTGAACCATCTGGATGAGCCATGATGAAGTTGGCGGTATCTGCAATGGGCCTGAAATCACGGTATTGAGCAAATTGACTACCACTAGAACTAGTGCCATGTAGCCCAATAATTAAAGGCAAGGGTTGTGATGGATTATAAGATGCGGGCACATAATACGAGTAAGTACGGGTTATGCCCCCATGTACAAATGAGCCATTAACTGTAGTTTGTGATTGAATACCACTTGCAATAAATAAATTGATGATTAGATGTAAAATTTTATTCATATTTTTTCTTTTATCTAAAATAAAATATTTTCTTTTAAATCAACAATAA
>JADLER010000160.1 GCA_020846025.1 Bacteroidia bacterium
AACAAAAAGCTATTTCCGATAACAAACAAGATATTCTTTCGAAACTACAAAAAATAGATGCTGAGTTATTTTACCTAAATAAGAACTACACAAAATCTATTTTACTACTTACAGATTTATTAGCCCAACGTATGGTTTTTAATTTTAGAGATAGTATTTCTGTATTATATTTATTAAAAAACAGTTATGTAAAGGTACAATCACTACATAAGGCTATCGAAATTCATAAAGTAATGGAGATGTTAAAAAAGCAACATCCAGGTGTAAGCGAATGGATGTATCATCCAAAACTAAGTGTTATATATTATAATATGAAATTATTTAAGCAATGCTTAAATCAACAATTACAAGAATACAAAGAAATTCAACATGATAAGAATATGGTATTAGGGTATCATAATAACAGAGGATTATTTTGGATGAAAGAAGGAAATTATGATAGTGCACTTGCTAGTTATGATTACGCAAGAAAATTGTTTTTTGAAATTTATGATAAAAACAAATTGACTCCTAATGATAAAGCTCTACTAGGGTTATTAAATGGGAATACAGGAGTTGTATATATTCAATTGAAAAAATATGATAAGGCTATTCCGTTAATAAAAAATGATCTTGAGGCTAGTTTGGCTATTAAAGATTATCAAAATACAACATCTACTCGTATTAGTTTGGCTGAATGCTTTATTGCAACAAATCAATTACCTCTAGCTAAAGCGCAATTAGATAGTGCCGAGCGTATTTTAAAGAACAATGATGATGTATCATCAAAACTACAGTTGTTTAAGCAATATGCATCTTATTATTCTAAAGTAGGAGAACCATCTTCATCAATACAATACTATAATCATTATATAAATTTTAAGGATAGCATAGATAAAAATGAAAATAATAAACAATTAATTGCCGCCCAAGTTACCAGTCAGATGGCTGAGAAAGAAAAGCAGATTTCTGAAAATATTCGTAACTTAAATGAAAAAAAGGTAGAAGTAAGCAGGCAAAAAACAATCCGAAATGCAATTTTATTTTGTGGTATAGTATTGCTATTTACCAGTATTTTTGTAATTATTCAACTCCAAAAATTAAAAGCTAGAAATGCATTATTATATATTAAAAACAAACGCATTGAAACTAGAAATGAGATAATAAATAAAGCTTTAAACGAAAAAGATTTATTAATAAAAGAAGTACATCACCGCGTTAAAAATAATCTTCAAATAATTTCAAGTCTCTTAAAACTTCAAGCAGCTAAGTCAATAAATACCGAAATTAAAACTGCTTTAACCGAGGCCGAAGAACGGATTAACTCAATGGCCTTACTCCATCAGTTGTTGTATCGTAAAAATGACATGACCACTTTAAATTTAAAGGATTATCTTTCAGGTTTGTTACAACAAGTGTCATTAGGTTTTGCATCGTCATCTAAACATATTATGATCAAGACTAATTTAATTGAGTTAGATGTAGATTTAGATACAGCAATTCCTCTCGGACTAATTACAAATGAGTTATTATCAAACGTATATAAACATGCCTTTACAAATAAAAGTAACGGAGAAATTAAAGTAGAATTAACTAAAACACTTAAAAACACTTATTGTCTTAAGATTTCTGATAATGGTATGGGATTACCAAATAACATAGAGGTAGAAAGAAGCGATTCTTTAGGGTTAGAAATTGTAAGCATTTTAAGTGAGCAAATAAATGCCGATTTAAAGATGTATAACCAAAATGGAGCTCATTTCGAGATTATTTTTAAAGTAAGCTAATTACACTTTTCGCTTATGCTTCCAGCGTCTATGACTCCATAACCAAATTTCAGGTTGTTCTATAATATCTTTTTCTAATCGTTTAGTATGTAATTCAGATATTTCACCCTCTTTAGTAAGTTTTGGTTCTTTAACTAAGTATTCACACTCTATTTCATAAAAACCACGTTTTACACGTTTTACAGATACATAAATTACAGGAAAATTAAGCTTTTGTGCTATTTTTTCGGTTCCCCAAAAAACAGGAGTATCTTGATTTAAAAAAGTGGTCCAATAAGCGCCCTCTGGTGATGGTGTTTGGTCGGCAATAAAAGCGGTTGCATTTACTTCGTTTCTGTTTTTTATCATTTCTCGCATGGTTTCTTTCATGGCATATAGTTTCGTGCCAAAACGTGTCCGTAACTGATACATTAAATTATCAAAGTATTTATTAGTAAGCGGATGATAAATAACATAAAGTTGTTGTTTGTTTAATAAACTAAAAGTATTACCTGCCCATTCCCAATTTCCAAAATGGCCAAGTACCAGAATGCATGATTTTTTTTGATGGTATAATTCGTTGAGTAATTGAATAGCATTATCTGTTAGGTTACATCTTTTTATAGCATCTTCTTTAGAAATGGTTAAAGTTTTAAGTGTTTCTAGAAACAAATCACATAAATAGTGATAAAATTTTTTCTCTATGAATTTGAGTTCTTGATGGGTTTTGTTTGGAAAAGAATTTTTTAAATTTTCATATACAACTTTCTTTCTGTATCCTATCACTCTGTATAATATAAAGCAAATAACATCCGAAAAAAGATAAAATAATGGGAATGGCAATAAAGCTATGAAGTATAAAAAGGGGAGAATTAAATAATATACAATGCCTGACATAGGCTAAAATTACAGATATTATATCGATTTAATATCATTTTTTGATAAAAACATTCGCGTTTCATTTCTTTTTTCTATCTTTATAAATTGAAATGATAAAATAAATTATGAAGAAACTAGTTACATCTATAGTTTTATTTTCAGCTATTTCAGTATCTTTTGCTTTAGATGCTGGCGATCAAGTAAAAATGGTATTAGCAAAGCAAAAGTTATATGCTGGGCAATACATAGGCGCATTAAATATTTATAAGGAAGTATTACAAAAAAATCCTGAAGACGCTTCTGTATTACATTATGTAGGTTACTGTAATTATGAACTAAAAAAGTATGACTTAGCTCTAGATCACCTAAAAAAGGCAGTTGCTACAAATAAAAATGTATTACCGGAAACTCACTTAGTTTTAGGTAAAATTTATTTAGCTGATGCCAATATTGAAGAAGCTTTATCGGAGTTTAATATATATAAATCAGCTGCAAAACCTAAAGACGCAGTGATTGAAGATGTAGATGTTTATATATCTCATTGTACTAATGCAAAAGCAATGATGACTTCTCCAATTGATGTAGTAATTACAAATTTAGGAGAGGCAATTAATTCAAAATACGACGACCAAACACCATGTATTTCTGCTGATGGGAAAAAATTAGTGTTTAATTCACGCCGCCCAAGTTCAACGGATGCACCTAAAGATGTAGAGGGTGATGGTAAATATTTTCAAGATATATATATATCAAATTGGGATACTATTCATAAAAAATGGCAGTCAGCTGATGAAGTACCTGGTAATATCAACACTGATGCACATGATGCTTGTACGAGTATTTCACCTGATGGAAAGCAGATTTTTATATATAAAAATGATGTAAACGACAATCAATCCCGAGGTGGAGATATTTTTGTTTCAAAAGTAGTTAGCAATAAATGGAAAACACCAGAGCCATTAGGTAAGCCTATCAATACATCATATTGGGAAGGGGGAGGATGCATCTCTCCAGACGGTAAAACCTTAATATTTATAAGCGAGAGAAAAGGTGGATATGGACGTGCCGATATTTGGTCTGTTAAACGATTAGGCAAGACAGAATGGGGTAAACCTGAGAATTTAGGTCCAGAGATAAATTCTGAATTTGATGAAGTAGGAGTTTTTCTTGCGCCAGATGGTAAAACTTTATTCTTTTCTTCAAACGGAAAGGGGTCAATGGGCTCATATGATATTTTTAAAACTACTTTAGAGAATGGTAAATGGACAAAACCTGTAAATGTTGGTTACCCTATCAATTCGGTATATAATGATGGGCCATTGGTAATTAGTGCCGATGCTCAAACAGCTTATTTTGCGAGTGATAGAAAAGGTGGATTGGGTGGAAGCGATATATATAAAGCTGATTTAAGTAATTACGGAATTTTACAAAAAGATGGTAAGAAAAAAGTAAAATCGGATTTAAGTATTCTAAAAGGAACCATCAGAGATGGTTTTGAAGGAGTAGGTGTGGCAGCTGTAGATGTACAAATTATAGATGCTTCTGGTGCAATAATTGCTAGTACTGTTACAAATGATAATGGGGAATATTTTATCACGTTAAAAGGTGATCAAACTTATACAATTAAAGCCATTAAAAAAGGATATAGTGCAACTGAAGAGAAGGTTGAACTTAAGATCGGAAAAGACGAAACATTTAGTCTTGAAAAACAATTAATGATAAATAAAGAAAAGTAAGCAAAAGTTTACATCTCTTCTTTATTGTCTTCGGCATACCACTCAGCATAAGAAGTTGGTGTTTCTTCTAGTTTTATGTTATTGATAGTAATGTCGTGTGGTATAAGGTGTTCGATACGTTTTAAAATGTCTGTCAATAAATTTTCGCAGCTAGGCTGATAGTTTACATAGTTTATTTTCTCAAAAGTATTTGAAAATTCTTTTAAAGAAGCATGTGGTGAATTGGCATTAAGTACTAATGAATGATCAAAGAAATCAACAATATTCTCTTTTACTATTTTTTTTAAATCTGTAAAATCTATTACCATTCCATTTTTTGGATGATTTGCATCTGAAATAGCTTTTCCTTTTAAGGTAATACTTAAAACATAGGTATGTCCGTGTATGTTTTTACAAGGACCATCGTAACCGTATAAGGCATGAGCCATATCGAACGTGAAAATTTTTGTAACACGTATAAATGGTGAATTTGAACTCATAGTATTGCTTATTTTTTTTGAACTTTAATTATGTTTACAGGACAGTTTTTAGCTGCCAATAAATTATCTTCTAATTCATGGTCATTAACAATTACAGAAAAAAAACCTTTTTTTTCAACACCACCTACTAAGGTACATCTCCCATCTTTTTTGGAAATTCGCCATCTGTAGTCAGCCACCTCTACGCAAGCATTACATCCAATACATTTTTCTCTTTGCTGAATTATTTGAATCATAAATGTACTATTTCTCAGGAACTAACTTATATAACTTATCAGATGGTCTTATTTTTTCATTAAGTGCTAATGTAAATACATCTCCTTTTTCTGCTTTTTGAGCTGGCTTTCCATCTACTCTCAATTCATCAATAATAACTTGCAAGTAACCAGTTGTAGGACCTGTAACAATTACTTCATCACCTACAGATAAAGTATGTGATTCGCATTTAAATTCTCCAACTTGTGCTTGTTCAAAATATTTTAAGCCTTTAGCAATATATATTTTTCGTTTAGAAGATTTAGAGCCGTTTTCATCGCACCATTCACCTATTTTTCTACCAAGATAGTAACCATCCCAAAAACCTCTATTAAAAACAGTTGATAGCCGCTCTTTCCATTTAACTATTTTTTCGGGAGTGTAGTTGTTATTTAAATATGCTTCTATGGCTTCGTTATAACATTGCACAACGGTATAAACATAATCTACCGATCTACCACGACCTTCAATTTTAAGTACACTGACACCCGCATCTAGTATTTTGTCTAAAAAGTCGATAGTGCATAAATCTTTGGCAGACATAATAAATTCATTATCTACCTCAAATTCATTTCCTTCTTCATCGGTTACTACATAACTTCTTCTACAATTTTGAATACAAGCCCCTCTATTTGCCGAAGCATAATTGGTATGTAAACTCATATAACATTTACCAGATACCGCCATACATAAAGCACCGTGAGCAAAGATTTCGAGTTCTACTAATTTTCCAGAAGGTCCTGTAATTTCGCGGCGTTTTATTTCTCGAGCAATATCGGCTACTTGCTTTAGGGATAGTTCACGAGCTAAGACCACTACATCGGCAAAATTTGCATAGAATTCGATGGTGTCAATATTCGATACATTTGCTTGAGTTGAAATATGAATTTCCATCCCAATTTTTTTAGCATAATTCATAACAGCATGATCGGCTGCAATGATAGCTGTAATACCATTTTCTTTAGCGGTATTTACAATGGATTTCATTAAAGAAATATCATGGTCGTAAAGAATAGTATTTAATGTTAAATACGTTTTTACATGATGTTCTTTACCAATCTCAGCAATACGTTTTAAATCATCTAAAGTAAAATTATTACTTGAGCGAGCTCGCATGTTTAACTGCTCAACTCCAAAGTAAACTGAATTACATCCTGCTTTGATGGCCGCCATTAAGGATTCGTAAGAACCAGCAGGCGCCATTAATTCAATAGTACGATTCATGAACTAAGTTTATACATTTTCACCCCAAGTATCTAATTCTTCTTTCGACCATAAGTCGGGAAAGAAAATACGGCGTTGGTATTTTGGTAACATATATTTTCGCCAATCGCTACCACCTGTTGCTTCGCCTTTTCCTAAGTATTTTTCGGCAGCGTGGTAATGTGCCATTACCCATGAAATATTTACAGTATAATCGTAATGACGCATTGCTTTTATTAAGTTCTCATCTTTTCTAACACTTTCAGGTAATTGCTTAAACTTTGTCCACATATTGCTGGTATTATACTTTTCCATTTTAGTTAAAAACTCAGCTTTATAGCGTTTCTCAAAAAGTTGTAATAAGGTATTTTTCTTACCAGTTTTATAATCTTTTCCTGCTGCTTGCCAATATAAATGGTCGTATGCATGTTCGTAAGGAGTATTTCTATCAATAGTAGCTCTAAAACGGTTATCAATTAAATTGATGAGTTCAGTGGATGCAAATTCTATTAAACGATATTGGGCACTTTGGAAGCCACTAGCTGGCGTAAGTGTATTTCTAAATTTCATGTATTGCTCTTTCTCCATGCCATCTCCCATTATGGTAAATGATGAGGATAACATATCGAAATAACGACTGATACGGTATAACTTTTCTGTAAAAAATTCGGCGCTTACTTCATCTTTATCACTTACTTGATTAATTTCCCAAAGTATCAT
>JADLER010000161.1 GCA_020846025.1 Bacteroidia bacterium
TCTTGACCCCAACGATTCCAAATTGTAAAAGTCATATTTCTTATAAACTGAGCCCCCATTGGAATAAACTCATCATTCTTACCATCACCATTAGGACTAAAACCTGTAGGTAAAGCAACAGCTTTATCTTTTTCGCGATAATAAGCCACAATATTATCTGCTGAATTTAAAGTTATAGTAACCGTGTCGCTTGTATTACTTGGTATTGGAATATGATGTTGAAATTCCCAATGATCAAATACATACTTAGAAGTATCTAATGTTTTTTGTTGAAATGACATTTTTACACCTCCATAATACTTACCCGACCACAAAAAGTTATTCAACCATACAGTGTTTAATTTCACGTCACCTGCACCAGCTGGCACAACATCAACGGTAATATCATGTGGACCAGTTACTTGATAACAATCAACAATAACAGAGTCGATATATTTACAACGTGCTGTAATTTTGGCTTCAAGTGTATCCATGTTTTTATTCCATTGCGCCATACTGCCACCCCATTTAGCAATTTGACGCGGCATTTCAGGGGTTAAAATAGATTTATAATAATTGAAATGAGCTAAAATTTTTGAGCAAGTTAAACTGGTATTAACTAAATCGGCATATCTGCTAATATACATTGATTTAAAATCTGGATTAGTTAATAGTTTCTCCAAAATATCTGGATGTCCCATATTAGGTCCTGCATTTTGAAATTCATTAGTATAATCACAAGGACTAGCATCCATATCTGTAGTTGGAATACCAGAAAAGTTCTCTCCTAAATCATACACATTATCCATATCCCACATCCAATAACGCCATTTTTTCTTGTTACCTTGGGTTGCTCTTCCTCTCCACCAAGCCGAATTCCAATTAATAAAATCAGAGTTGACTAAATATGAATTGTAAATCATATAATCAATTAAACTTTTAAAGTTTAATTTACTTTCTACATAAGCATAATTAGCCACATTAGTCATCGAGTTACCCATAATAAAATTATAAAGATTTACCCAACCTGTATCGCTACCATCTCTAATTTGTAAACCTCCCCAATAAGCCAAATTATCAATGCTATCTTTAGGTTGGTCATAATAATAATCTGTATAATCCGTTTCAAAAGCTTCTCTAAGTTCATAAATACCCCAATAAGCACCATTTTTAAAAACAATAACAGGTTTAGTTCTTCTACCATCTAATTCAAAATCGTTCTTAAACGCATAAGATTGCACAAATGCATCTCTCATGTGACACGATTTATTAGGTTTGTCTCCAGGATAGTTATCTGAAGCACCTGCTTTTAAAATAACATGTTGAAATTCTTTTCTTGTACTTGTATTCATTTGAGGATCTGTAAAAAACAAATGTTTTAAGGCGTTATTATAGCCATAATCATCTTTTGTCTCAAAATCTATCCCTCTTTGGTCGTAAGCCCAAGAATCATTACCATGTTTATCTGATAAACCGTAAGTTTCTGTAATAAAATTATTATTCTCAAAATATTCAAAATGTGTTTTAGGATTATTTTGAGTACCATTTAAAAGTTGATCAAGAGAAGAACCACCACAAATAGAAACTACACCATACTTGTTATTAATTGACTCATTTATAAAATAAGTGTTTGTTTCCATAAAACTAGGTAAAATATTAGGATTACTACTTACGGCATACGCTCTAACAACCGAGGTAGCACTTACTGATATTTGAGTAGAGATATATTGAGTTGAACCTGTAGTTGGCTCTGAACCATCAGTAGTATAATAAATAGATAGACTATTTGAAGGTGTTACACTTAAAGCAACTAATTTTGTTCCACTATAAAACCCTGGTGCAACACTCATAACTGGCGTTGGTGCATATCCATCATAACCAGTACCACTATTGGTAGCATTTGGAGTAGGTGCTGTAAAAACCTTCCAAGTTGCACTTCCGTCGGGCTGACGACCACGTGAATGAAGAGCTTGGGTTTTTCTTAACTGCAAAGAATCCTGAATAGACGTTCCATTGGCAAGTATAATCCAATCACCTTTACATTGAGTTAGCTTAAAATTAGTATGCATGTGTCCTGTTACATCAGCCGACGAACCCTTTCCGCTACACCAAAATCTTAAAAAACCACCTGCAGGAATAGTCGTTCCGGCAGGAATAATATACTTTGAAATATTAGTTTGTTTATCACTTAAACTCCAACCGCCAATATTAGCAGTTGAACTACCAGCATTATACAACTCTATCCAATCAGGAGTGCTTCCTAAGTTATCTGGAAATGTGGTACCACCTGTTAATGCCGAGTTAGAAACTGAATACTCATTAATTTTTACTTGAGCAGATATGCTGCTTATTAAAATCAGGAAAAATACTGAGACGCGTATTTTTTGAATCATAGTGTTATATTTTTTGCAAGCATAAATATACGATATTTTACTAAATTTCTAAAAAAATATAAAATTGATGTTTACTAATACTTTTAAACTTATTAGTGCTAAAATGTAACTAAATTGTAAATTTGCACTTTGAAATTATGAGTGATAATATACAACATGAGTGTGGCGTTGCCCTAATTCGTTTATTAAAACCTTTAAGTTTTTATAAAGAAAAATATGGTAGTAGTCGGTATGGATTACATAAGATGTACCAACTAATGGATAAGATGATTAATCGAGGGCAAGATGGAGCTGGAGTAGCCACCATAAAATTAGATATGGAACCAGGAAAGCCATATATAGATAGGCTTCGCTCCGTTCAACCAAAAGCTTCACAAGATATATTTTCACAAATTAATGATTTATACATTAATGCTAAAAGAAAAAACCCAGAACATTATAATGATATAGAATGGCAAAAAAACAATATTCCCTTTATGGGCGAGTTGATTATGGGTCATCTGCGTTACGGAACTTATGGCGGTAATTCAATTCAAAGCTGTCATCCATTTCGTCGTCAAAACAACTGGATGGCTCGTAACTTATTAGTAGCAGGAAATTTTAATTTAACTAATGTTGATGAACTCTTTGCTCACTTAGTGGAATTAGGACAACATCCCACTGTAAAAGCTGACACGGTTACTATTCTTGAAAAGATAGGTCATTTTTTAGATAAAGAAAATGAAAAATTATTTAGAGTATATAAAGATCAAGGTCTAAATAATTTCGAAATTTCTAAAAAAATACAAGAAAACATTGATATTTCCTCAATATTAATTGAAAGTAGTAAGAGATGGGATGGTGGTTATGTTATGGCTGGCATGATTGGACACGGTGATGCTTTTGTATTAAGAGACCCGAATGGAATAAGACCAGCCTATATTTACAAAGATGACGAGGTAATTGTAGTAGCAAGTGAACGTTCTGTAATTCAAACAGTTTTTAATGTTAGTATTGATTTAGTATCTGAATTAAAACCAGGATGTGCTGCCATTATTAAGAAAAATGGTTCTTTTAATGAAACCCAAATTATTGAACCAGGCGAAAAAAAATCATGTTCATTTGAACGTATATATTTTAGTAGAGGTAATGATGCCGATATATACAAAGAACGCCAATTATTAGGTCGTTATTTAGTTCCTCAAGTATTAAAGGCAATTGATTATGATCTTGATAATACCGTATTTAGTTACATACCTAATACTGCCGAGATTGCGTTTGGTGGCTTAGTAGAGGGAATTGACGAACATATCAATAAACAAAAAGCAATAGAGATTTTAAAATTAGGCGCAAATGTATCAGAA
>JADLER010000162.1 GCA_020846025.1 Bacteroidia bacterium
CCACTTGAGCCTGTCACTAAAAGTTTAATCATTTTACAAGTTTTAATATTTTATTTTTTGTCCAAATCATGTCATCTTTCCTTAATATTGCAAAATCGTAGAAAGAAATAGAGAAATACTTTTTCATTAAATAAAGACTACACAATGCACCTACAATATATGCTATACTTGACGCAATCGCAGCTCCATAATACCCAAAAAAAGGTATTAAAAATATATATAATGCTACACCCACTATGGCTGAAATAATTTGAATTTGGCTGGATTTTGCAATCATAGCTGAGCCACTCAATAGTTTTGTTGCTACCTTGGTAAATATCATCATTATAGAACCAGGAATTAATATTATTAATACACTTAAAGAATTGTAATAATCCGGACCATACCCATAAGGGATAATTAAATAGTATGACAAAAGCAATAAACATAAGCTCACAAAAAAACTAAGTGTTAGTAATATCCTTGCAATTCTGGTAGTCATATGCACTCTTTCACTGATTTTCTCAATTTTGGTAATTCTGTTAAATAGTACATTTCCAACAGAATCAGGAATCACCCATATAAGTTCTGCTAACAAAACAGCTATAGAATATATTCCCAATGAATAAGAAGACACTTTAGCTCCAAGTATGATTTGATCTAACCGGACATTAGCTTTTATAGCCATATCTCCAAACCACCCCTTCAAGCCATAAGATATGGCATTGGTTAAAAAGTCTTTTTGCCAGATATATCTTACACCAATGTGCTTTTTTATAAATAAAATTAAAATTATCGCTAAAATCGAATTTGCAATAAAAAGAGAAATGAATATACCATTGACTCGTAATGAAAATAAATAAACAAATATTAATATCACAAATGGATTAAAAAGACTTTGAAATATATCCACAATATTCAATAACTTAAAATTTGAATTTCCAAGTAATATTCGAGTATTAAAAAAATAATTAGATGTAAATATAATAGATCCCGATAATAAAAATATGTTTTGTAAACTGAACGATTTAGCCGATTCCCCTAAAATATTCAAAGACCATAGAAGGACAATCACTGTTGCAGCAAGCATACCAATCAAAATAGAAATGATGTTGACAGTAACAAATACATCCTTTATCTTGTATTTTCCAGTGCTTATATAATACATTACTCCCGCTCCAAAACCTAAACTAATAATAGGTATTAGAAAAGAAAGTATTACCAAAATGTATGAATAAATACCTCTGTCTTCAGGTCCTAGATACCTGGCTATAATGATAGAAATGATGAAATTTATTGGATACAATAATAATTTTGTACCTAAATTCCCCAAACTGTCTTTTACCGAGCTCAAATTGGTTCTTTAGAAAAATACAACGACATAGAAGGATATTTATCCTTGCTTTTTTGATGTGGGATGAATTTATTATCCATCAATTCATAAACTCTGTATTGCAATGCTTCCAAAGCTTCAATAATTTTTATTGAATTGTTAGAGCCCGTATGCTCAAAATCACCCACTTCAATAAAAATCCTGACATTATAAGAAGACAGCGTTTTCAAACCTCCTTTAATAATGTCCAGTTCAGCAGATTCTGCATCGATCTTGATTATAGAAGGCTCAATCTTCAATTCATGAACAATAGAATCCAAAGTTTCTACTTTAATGTTTATTTTTTCGCCAGATATTTTATGATCCAATCTTGCTTCCTTGAAAGAATTTAAACACATTTGTTGGATTCCAAAATCATTAAATTCCATTTTACCCTCAGTGGCATATAAACCAATATTCATTAATGTGGTATTATGTCTGTTCTGCATATTTTCTTTCAAAATATTAAAAGTTGAGGGTGTAGGTTCTATGGAAATAACTTTTGACTCTATCCCACCTATTGCTTTTGCTAAAACGCTATAATAACCTATGTGTGCGCCAATATCAATAAAGGTTTCTCCAGGTTTCATTAATGTCAGGAAAGCTTTAGTTTCTTCCCCCTCAAAAAAGCCAATAAGATACAATGATAGTGAAATATTATCAGGTAAGACTATCTCCATTTTATCCCCTGTTAAAATTTGGGTTTTAAATTTCCTGATATTATTTGTCTTAATTAAATAACAAATATATAATTGTTTGTGAAAATAAGAAAATTTCTTAAAAATTCTGGTCAATAGATTTTTTGAATTATAAAAATCTATTGTTGCAAATAGCTTTTCTTTATTAATATCCATTGAATAAATTTAATATGGAGGTTGAACTAAAACCAATATTGGCAACTTCTAGATTTATATTATTGTCTTGTATTGGATTATAATTCATTGAAATTATTTGCTTTTTAAGATCTTCATAATTATGTACAACTGATACATTATTTATTTGTAAAAACTTTTTAAGATGTGGATAATCAATAAGCCTTTTTGCTGATTTCCAATACTCGAGTTTTTCTGCGCCATCAAATGCTGTTATAATTACTGGGACATTTGTAACTAGCGAATCAATGCTTAATGTACTGCCAGAATTTAAACACACTAAAGATTTTGATAAAATCATAGATAGATTCTCCATATCTTGTGATTCCATACTTAACAACATTTTTGAATCTTGTACGAAGATAGGAAAATCAACAAGAACTCGTCCATTATGTAATGCTTTTAGTCTCGGCAACCAAGAAACATCAGCTAAATTTCCCTGCACATTTTGTGGATGTGGTCTTACAACCAATTGCATATCATTTCCAAAACTATTATTGTTGATTTCAAATGCTAACCACTCAACAATATCAATCTCCTTAGGAGCAAAACGAGGGGAACTCATTCCGAAAAAAAGGTAGGGTTTATTAATATCCAAACCAATTAAATCAAAGTATTGAGCATGATTTCTATCTTTTATGATGTTTGCATGTAAATCAAAATGTGGAACACCACAAATGTGAATTTTATCTCCTTGTATCTTATAATATTCCATAAACTCATCACGCATTATCTGTCCCCAAGCAATATATTCATCAGCTAACTGAGGGAAATGTCCCTTACAGGTAATATTATCCCAACTTAAAAGATGTATGATGGTTTTGGTATTTTTCCTCTTATTTCCAGCTTTTAAAAGCATAGCTTCTGAAAAATTGACAGGATAAGTAGATACTAATACTTTAGGATTGATTCCTTCAATTAGTTGTTGAGCATCAGCATTTTCTAAGTATTTTTCCTCTCTTGCTTTGTAGCATTTCCTTATTTGGGGAAATAATTTTGTTAACTTATACCCCAAATATGCTAATCTAGGTCTAATATGACTAAAAGGATTTTTTGAGGTATTATATTTTGTTGCCCAAATGTGTTTTTCTTTCAGAGCTATATTGTTATCTATATCTTCTAGAAAATATTTGCGTATTTCTACATACTGACCTGTCCAAAATTGCGATCTTGGATTAAATTCATGTAACTCAACTCCTTCATTGAAGCAGTATTCCTTGAGATTCGTGTCATTTTTATCCGGACAAATGAGTGCGACTTTTTTACCTTCCTTAACCAATAACCCTAATAGGTTGGTTTGTGTCACCATTCTAGCCGCAAAGCCATGGGATACAATATATGCAATATCAATACTCATCTAAATTTAATATGTTTACACGGTACACCACCAACAATTTCATAATTTCCAACATTTTTATTAACAATTGATCCAGCCGCAATGATTGCACCTTTACCTATTGTTACCCCAGGTAAAATTATAGACCTTCTACCAATCCATACCAAATCATCTATAAAAACATCTTTATATATATAAGCTTGTTTATTTACAGGGATGTTTTTATCAGCATAAGTATGATCAGCGGTCATAATAACAACCTCCGCAGCAATCCTAACCCCATTTCCAATTGATATTTTTGCTTGATCACATAATATTTCAGAATTATGACCAATTGCAGTTTTACTCCCAATTTCACATACTCCAGACTTAACAATTATTTGGCAATTTTTTTTTATATGCGAACTATTATTTATAGTCAAAGAAGAATTGGTAATATTAATTTTGTATAGATGAATTTTTACAAATTCATCTATTATTGATTCGCTTTCAATTTTTATTTTTGATTTTTTATCTTTGTGAATTACAACGTTTCGCCCAAAATTTGAATTACTACTAATTTGATTGTATAACAAACTCCAATATTTCGCTCTAAACTTATATAAATATATTTTTATTACATTTTTTAGTGTAAATATTAAACCATTTTCCAAAAATACCTTTTTATAATTATTTTTCATAACTCATTAAAAATTCTGCAAAATCAAAATCTATGGGATCGTTTATATCTATACTTCTTTCTCTCGGCATTATGTAACCCAAACAATGTTCTCCAATAATTTTGTCTCTTTTGATCAGATCAAATTTGCTCACATATACACTACAATTCAGCACATACAATTCCGGCAACTCATGAGTCGCCATTCTACCTTTCTCCTCTTCCCAAAAAGGTATAAGCTGGTTATTAAATAATGTTTTTAATTTTACAGGATGTATTGTATGATCAAGTTTCATCACACTAACACTACTATCAGCCTGATTATCATCTATTAATAACTGAATAGTATTGTCAATATCTTCTGCTAACGTAAATGGAGAACTTGGCTGAATGATTACCACATAATCATATTGGTTTTTTAAAAGCTCTAATGCATGATGAACATAAGATATAGAAGGAGCATTATCATCCGAAATGCTGTCGGGTCTTTGAATCGCAATAACGTGGGCATATGACCTTGCAATATTTAAAATATCAGTATCATCACTGCTTACAACAACTGTTGTTACTAGTTTGGATTGGAGTGTTGCCTCGACAGCGTATCTTATCAATTCTTTACCAGCGAGCAATTTCTTATTTTTATATGGTATTCTTTTACTACCCCCACGTGCTGGGATGATGCCTAATATATTATACATAAGGAAATACTGATTTTATCAATTTATCTGCAACGAATTGTTCTGTTTTTTCAAAACTCTCATAAGTATTTCCTCCTATATGGGGTGTAATAATCAGATTATTGTTATGCCTTGCATATTCAATTAGATGATTCTGATGTACATTTGGTTCACCATTTAATACATCTAAGGCAGCGCCTTTTATTTTATTCATTTGTAAAGCTTCCAACAAATATTTTTCATCCATCACTCCACCTCTACTCGTATTAATAATTATAGAAGTTGATTTAAGCCATTCAAAAAATTCTTTACCTAATAACTTATGTGTCGATTCATTAAATGGAAGGTGGATAGAAATAATGTCAGCATTTTTCACTGCATCCTTTAGATTATTATACATCGTAATATATGCAGGATATTCTTTATCCACAATATCATAAAAACCTACAAAACAACCAAAAGTATTAAAATATTCTGAAGTAATTTGACCTAATCTTCCATACCCTATAATAGATACTTTTTTATTGTAAAGTTCCGTACCTCTAAACTTATCTCTCTGCCATTGGCCTTTATGGGTGTGTCCAACAGCAGGTACTATATTTCTTATTAATGCAAGGGTTAAAGCCATTGTATGCTCAGCAGTCGCTCTTATTTGTTTTAAAAAATCTTCTTCACCTCTCAGACATATTACTTTAACACCCAGTTCATTACATAGATTTTCATTTATATGATCAATACCTGTTACAGGTGTAACAATATACTTACATTTACTACTTGTAGAAAGTACAGAATCGTCGATTTCATAACCCAATCTAAACCAAAAGATATCAACTTCTTCAAATATTGTTTTTAAAGATTTATTATTTGCGTTTATGATTTCAAAAACCTGTTGCAATTTTTGAATTACACTTTTAGAAAAATCTTCAGTTTCAGCAATATATAATTTTAATTTTTGCAAAATATTATTAGTAACTTATTTTTTTATTGAAGGTTAGTGGAACAGATGATAAAATATTAGCAATTATTTTCCCACTATTTCCTTTTCCATAAATATAATCTGAATTATACTTACCATGCAACAAATGTTGCTGAGTAGCCTTGTAAATTTCGTCTACACTATAATCAACATCAATCACATTCATACCTCTTTGTCTTCCTTCCTGCCTACTACCAATATTTACCACCGGTACACCTAAAAATGAACATTCTCTGATTCCAACACTAGAGTTACCAACCAAACATTTACTAAAGTATAATAGTTTTATAAAATCAGTTGGCTCCATATTCTTAAAAAAATGAATGTTGCTTAAATTATACATTTCTCTGTATGCTCTAATTCCTTTACTTGTCCCATCAGCACCTGCATCAACATTAGGCCAAAACCAAAAAGTAGGCATATTAATTTTATGAATAGCCTTTAATGTTTCTTCTATTTGAATCCTGCTTTTTGTATATTCTGTAGTAACAGGGTGCTGCATTACTACTATATATTCGGTATAATAATTTATATTCTTACCGACTCCTCCATATTTTTCAAATGGATTAAAATCTAAAACTTTCTCTTGTAAAACTTCAGCAGCAATATCTATACTTGGACAGCCAGTATTTATGACCCTATCTTCAAATTCACCCATTTTTATCACTCTATTCTTTGCATTCTCACTAGCTACCAAATGTAGATCAGCCAATTTAGTTATAGCATGTCTGACTTTTTCATCAATATTTCCTGTTACTTCTCCACCTTGTATATGAATTAGTGGTATGTTCATATAACAGGCTGCAATAGCGGTAGCCATAGTTTCAAATCTGTCTGCAATTGTGACAACTGCATCGGGTTGTAATCTTTCAAAAACACTACTTAATTCTATTATACCTAAACCTGTTGTTTTAGCTTGAGCCGTAAGATTTTCACCTTCCAGGACATTAAATACTTTGGCTGAAATACTAAATCCATCTTTTTCAATATAATTAACTGCTGTTCCATACCTATCTAAAAGGGCTGAAGATGTCACTACCAATTGTAATTCTAAGTCAGGATGTTGATTTACAGCTTCAATTGCTGTTTTTATTCGACTATAACTTGGTCTTGCAGTAACAACAATACAAATTTTTCTTTTATCTCTCATTTAAATCGTTATAGTTTAAGAAACTCCACTGAGCCATATTTTTAATTAAAGTTTTACCAATTATTTTTTGGAATTCACTAGCCGCTATACCATACCCTGCTGGCTTTTTAGCCTCCAAATCTTCAAATTTAATTTTATGTCCTTTTTTAAGTGCCTTATTAATAGCTAAAGATTTTTCGAAAATAGATTTAATTCCTGTAAATGTTTCAATATTATTTTTATCAATTGGGTTATTTAATGAGCTTTCAATTGCTCTTACACCTTCAACAAGCTGATTTATTTGCCCAAAATCTAAAGAAGATGTCGCATCTGGCCCAAACATCCTTTTATCCCAAACTACATGAAATTCGAGTATTTTAGCACCCAAAGCTGTTGCTGCAATTCCAGCATAAATTTCTCCCGTATGATCGGATAATCCAATTTTATTATTTGGATATTTTTGTATTAATTCTGAAATAACATTGAGTCCCAATCTATCATATGGTGTTGGATAAGATGTGGTGCACTGTAATATGCTAAGTTGGTTTCCAAATTGATTTATAAAATGTACAGCTTCATCCAACTCTTTATAACTACTCATTCCGGAAGAAAGAATAATGGGTTTTCCAGTTTTTGAAATTTTTTCAAGTATTAAAAAATTATTTACTTCTCCTGATCCTATTTTATATTGTTGAACATCAATTTCTTCTAGTAAATCAACAGCTACTTGTGAGAACGGTGAACTCAAAAATTCTAATCCCACATCTTCACAATGCTTTTTAATTTCTTTCCATTGTTCCAAAGTAAAACTCATTCTCTTCCAATAGTCATACCTTGAATTATCAACAAAGCTAAACTTTGTTCTGAACGGTTTATATATACTACTTTCAGCTTCGGCTATATGAGTTTGAAATTTTATTGCATCAACTCCAGTTGTAGCTAAAGCATCAATATAAGAATGAAGTATACCTAAACTGCCATCATGGGCCTGAGCTAATTCAGCAATTATTAACATGTTCAATTACTTTGAATTTTACTTATTTAAAAATTTTATGTATTATTTTATTATCTATTTACTATGTTATAATCCAAGCATGCTAAAAACCAAACTTCCATCACTGCAGCAGATCTATCTCATTGCTGATAATGATCCTTTATCTTCCTTTTTATCTATGTGTTTGATTGATTCTCCTTCATATCGCCATTGCAACGCTTTGCAACCTCCAAATGTTGCTTTATATCATCCAATGCTTCCTTTGTAATACGCCTTGATTACGCTATACATCACTAGACTTATCCTGTAGTGTACGGGTATTCTTTAGTAGTACTCGGGTATTGCTTTGTAGCACGCTTGTATTACTTTGTAGTGTCGAAGGATTAGAATGTGACATGCCGGGCGTATAAACGACGGGTTTTAAGATAATTAGTTTAAATGTC
>JADLER010000163.1 GCA_020846025.1 Bacteroidia bacterium
AAATATGCTAGTGTTGCTAATTATCATAAAAAATGGTTAGGGGAAATGACAGGACTAAAAAAGTATGATGCCTTAACCAAAAAACAACTTTTCGAAAAACAATTTTTAGAGGCCGTAAATACTGATAAAGTAAAAAAAGAAAAGTATGGAGATATATTTAAACAACTCGAAAAAATATACAAGGAATATAATGTCCTTAGCAAACAGGTAGATTATTATAATGAGTGTTTAATGGCTATTGACGCGCTATATTACTCGCGATTTTATATGACATTATTTGCAGAACTAAAGAAAAAACAAAAAGGGCAACCTCATAATTTTGATGCCACACTATCCGACTACAAAAAACTAATCTTTTTTAAAAATTATCATAAACCTACTGATTTAAAAATGTGTGAAGCCATGCTGAATGAATATATAAACGGTGTGTCTTCTAACAATCGACCCTACGTGCTTGACTCTTTTATAGTAGCTCATAAAAACGATGTTAAGAAAATGACAGAGTTTTTATATAATAACACTAGTTTTGCTGATAAAGATAAAGCGGGAGCCATGTTAAATGATTTTGAGAAATTATCTAATTTGTACGAACGCGATCCGATTTATTATATAACTAATGCTATCGTTAAATATTACAATGTGAGTGTTTTCCCTCAATTACAATATAACGAACGCGAAATTAATGAACTACAAAAACTATATATACAAGGGCAACAAGAAGTTTTTAAAGAGAAGAAGTTCTATCCAGATGCAAATAGTACATTAAGAATTACTTATGGCAAAGTAAATAATTATGTACCAAAAGACGGCGTTGAATACAATTACTATACTACTTTAGACGGCATTATTGAGAAATATATTCCAAAAGATGAAGAATTTAACTTACCACAAAAGTTAATTGAATTATATAACAAAAAAGACTATGGTCAATATGCCAATAAAGATGGAAAAATTCCAGTGGCTTTTACAGCAAGTAATCATACAACTGGTGGCAATAGTGGAAGTCCTGTATTTAATGGAAATGGTGAACTTATAGGGACTAATTTTGACAGAAACTGGGAAGGTACAATGAGTGACATCATGTATAATCCTAACTTGTGCAGGAATATCACACTAGATGTACGATATACATTATTTATTATTGATAAATTTGCTGGAGCAGGCTACCTATTAAATGAAATGAAATTAATAAAATAGGATAATTATTTTTTCAGTTTGATTACTGCCCATTCATTCTTATTAAAATTTTGTTCAAACTTAAACCCAATTGATGTTGCTAATGCACGCAGTTCCTCTACATCAGTTGTAAAAAAACCGCTTAATAACAAATAACCGTCATTATTTAAACATTGGTAATATGAAGCCATATCATTCTTCAAAACATTTTTATTTATATTAGCTAGAATTGTATCGAATTGAGGCGTTTTAGGTAAAAGGCTAACATCTCCTTTCTTAAATTCAATATCTGATATTTGATTTATCTCTGCATTCTCAATTGAATTTTCTATACTCCAATCATCAATATCAATCCCCATCACAGTCCTTGCACCAAGTAATTTGGCTAGAATTGCAAGAATACCAGTCCCACATCCCATATCTAAAACACGAGCATTCTTTAATGGTATATCAAACATGGTTTTACTCATTAACCATGTAGTATCATGATGCCCTGTTCCAAAACTCATTTTAGGCGTAATAATAATATCAAATTTAACCAGAGATTGTGGCTCATGAAAATGAGCTCTAATACATACCAAATCATCAACAAATACTGGATGAAAATTTTTCTCCCACTCTTCATTCCAATTTGTTTTTGGAATCTCGCACTTTTTATAATTAAAAGTAAAATCATCAAAACTTAATAAGTTTATATCAGTTTCTACTTTATTTTCTGAATGAATGTAGGCCTCAAAACCAACATCTGTTTGTACAAAACTCTCAAAGCCTAATTCGCCAAGTAAGGCAATTAATATATCCGTACCAGGTTCAGGTGGAGTTACTATAAAAACATATTGGGTGTAATTCATAACCTCTAAAAATAAAAGTAAATAAGCAAGAACTAGAAAGAAAAAATAATTTTACAAAAATCATCGGCATTTAAAGAAGCTCCACCAATTAAACCACCATCTACATCTTTACAAGCAAATAACTCCTGTGCATTCTTAGGATTACAACTTCCTCCGTATAAAATTGGAATGTCATTAGCTATTACTGAATCAAATAAATCTACAACAACACTTCTAATAAATGCGTGCATTTCTTGAGCTTGTTGCGCCGTAGCGGTTTCACCAGTACCAATAGCCCAAACAGGCTCATAGGCAATAATCATTTTTTTAAAGTCAGAAACAGAAAATGATTTAAGTACTGAAACCAACTGTTCGGTAATTACTTTAAAATGATTATCGGTTTTTCGTTCGTGAATAGTTTCTCCAATACAATAAATAGGAATAAGTTGATGGGCAAGTGCCTCTTTTATTTTCAATATAAAATCTGCATCTTTCTCTTTAAAATATTGTCTCCGCTCACTGTGCCCAATTAAAACATATTGGCAACCTACCGATTGCAACATTAATGCACTCACCTCTCCTGTAAATGCCCCTTTATCATGTGTATGACAATTTTGAGCTCCTAAATAAAAATTACTTTTATTTTTTAATAATTGACCTACAGAATCTAAATAAGGAAATGGTGGAATAATAATTTTAACTACATCGTCAAACTCATTAACCTGATTTAAGATATTCTCAACTAAGCTTTTGGCCTCATGAGACGATTTATTCATTTTCCAGTTTCCAG
>JADLER010000164.1 GCA_020846025.1 Bacteroidia bacterium
GATTATGCTAATGTGAGAGTATGTACTATTCAAGCTGCTAAGGATTTATATGGAGCATGTTCAAACGAGGTTATTCAAACTACAAATGCTTGGTATGCAGTAGGTGTGGGCGCACAATATACTACACCTACTTTAGCTCCTGCATTTATTTCGCCTTATCCTAGTTCATGCAGTGTGCCAGCTCTTATTAATTTTACTAATACTACGGTAGGTGGAGCAACTTATACTTGGTATTTTGGTGATGGTACAACAAGTACATTAGAAAATCCGAGCCATACTTATAGTGTTGCAGGAACTTATACAGTAAAATTAGTGGCTACAGGTTGTACAGCAAATAAAGATTCGATCACTAAAAATAGTTATATAGTTATTAATCCACCTTCTGGTCCAACAACTACAGGAGCTTCGCGTTGCGGTAGCGGAACTGTAACCTTAAATGCATCAGGAACTGGAGTGTTAGATTGGTATAGTGCAGCATCGGGCGGTACTGTTATCAATACAGGTACATCTTTCACAACACCTACGTTAACAAACACTACAACTTATTATGTATCCACAACCAATTCAGTTGCACCTATAAATGGTGCACCAGCTACCAATACTACTTTGGGCGGTGGTAGTTACTTAAATTATCCGCATTATTTAACCTTTGATGCTTTAACTGACTTAACTATCAAAACAGTTGATATTTATGCTAGTTCTGTGGGTACACGTACAATCTATATTGCTAATTCTTCTGGTACTACTTTAGATACGAAGTATATAAATATAACAACAACAGGAAAAAATACAATTACATTAAATTTTCATGTAGTAGCTGGTACTAATTATTATTTAGTTGCCGATGGATCCTTGATTGATTTATATAGAAATAACACAGGCGCAACTTATCCAATTCCTGTAGGAACATTAGCATCTATTACTGGACATGATGTGATGTCGTCTGCTCCAAACTATTATTACTATTTTTATAACTGGGTAGTTCAAAAAGATGGATGTACAAGTGCACGAACCCCGGTTACTGCCTCTATTACTGCAAGTGGAGGAAGTGTAACTGTTAATTCAGCAAGTGTATGTGCTGGATCATCAGTCGTTTTAAATGCAAATGGTGGAACCACATATCAATGGAGTACAGGAGCCACAACATCTTCAATATCTGTAACACCAACTATGACATCTGTTTATTCTGTCACTTCAACTGTATCTGGTTGTACAGGCAGTGTTACTTCATCAGGCACAGTAACGGTTAATCAATTACCGAATGTAGTAGCAAACGCTAATCCTACAACAATATGTGTTGGCAATACTACATCCATAAGTGCCACTGGAGCAAGTACTTATTCGTGGAGCACAGGTGGTACGAGTGCTAGTTTTACAGCAGCACCAACGGGTAATATAACATATACAGTAACAGGAACGGACGCTAATGGATGTAAGAAAACAGTTACGAAATCAATTATTGTAAATCCATTGCCTAATGTATCATTATCCTTATCAGATGATAGCGTGTGTACGAATGATGCATCTGTTACATTAACAGGTTCGCCAACTGGTGGAACTTATTTGGGAACTGCTGTAAGTAGTAATAGTTTTGATCCGCAATCTGCTGGACAAGGTACCTTTACATTATCTTATAGTTATACAGATGCTAATAATTGCAGTAATTCCAATTCTCAAGTTATTAATGTAGATGTATGTACTGGTATTCTATCACATTTATCTTTAGATAATGTGTTTGTGTTCCCTAATCCTGCAAGTACTATTTTACATATTAAATTACCACAAGAAATGTTAAGTGCTATATATTCTATTGAGATATTTGATGTTATTGGCAAACAAGTATATTCTACAAAACCAACCCATGTTGAAACTATATGTTACATCAATGCTCTAGCAAATGGTATTTATAATTGTCGTATTACCACAATGGAACATAAGGTAATAACAAAACGCTTTGTAAAAGAATAATTCTTTAAGATACAAGACACTAAAAACAAAAAGGGCTATGTTTCGTAGCCCTTTTTTATGATACGAAAATAGCTTCGGCTTTAGTTTCGCCGTTATACTGAATAACGAGAGGTTCGTTACTTGCAACGATGTTTCCATTATTCATAAACTCATAAAAGTTAAATTGAACAGGTAATATAATATATCGGTATTTATGGTGGTTTAATTTTAATTGAGTGATTAGTTTAGTTTTTTCTTGTATTGTTACTTCATTTAAGTATAACATCTTTGGCTTTACTTTATAATGCAAATAATAATCAATAGCAATGAGTTGATGCAATACCGTGTCATTTGGGTAATACCTTTCGGCGTAGGTTTTAATAATATCAAAAACATCTGTTAATGAATAGTGATGAAAGGGTTTTTGAGTTCCAAAATAATGACCTAAGCCAACCAAAAAATCAAAAATGCTATATTGTTTGGTAATATATTTTAACGTGTTAGTTGCTTTTTTACTATTCCAATAAATTTCAAGCGCATGTTCTAACTCTACTATTTTTTCAAGTTCTTCTTTTGATAAATAATTGCTTTCAATAATTTGATATGGCGGATTCGGGTCAAACTTAAAACCATGTTGGTTATACTTATCTCTTACAGGTGTTCCTTTCAAAAATTTTAAAAAGCCAAGTTGTAACTCAGGAGCAAAAAGTTTAAATACATCTTCAAAACTTCTTTTAGTGTCTTCCCAGTAATCATAAGCCATACCTACAATTAAATCGAGATGAAGTTCAACTTTATCTTCAATTTGTTTAATGATAGAAGTTGTTTTGTCAAAATTTTGTTTTCTACTTACTTCTAAATTTGCTTTTTGATTGGTAGTTTGAATACCAATTTCGAATCGAAATAAATTTTTAGGTGCTTTTTCTTGAATAAATTTGATGATATCTGGGTGTAAAATATCGGCTGTAATTTCAAATTGAAAAACATTTCCAGGGCGATGGTTATCAATGATAAATTGAAATATATCTAAGGTAAAGTCTCGTTTCATATTAAAAGTACGATCCAAGAACTTTATAACCTTCCCGTGTTTCATTAAATACAATAAAGTAGTTTTAATACTTTCTATCGGAAATCGCCTCACCACATTATCTAAACTTGCCAAGCAAAACTCACATTTATAAGGGCAACCCCGAGAGGTTTCAATATATAACACTTTATTTTTTAAATCTTCTGGATTATCAAACTGATACAGCATTTTATCCAAAAGATGTGTTAAATCAAATTGTGGAGCCAGTTTATTCTTTACGATTTTTCCTTCGTTGTTTTTCCGAACTAAGTTAGGTACGGCTTCTACATTTGGAAAATGATTTAAAAATTCGGAAAAAGCAATTTCACCTTCTTCGGCAATAATATAATCTACAAATGATTTTGAAATGACATCATCGTTTTCATAACTTACCTCTGGACCGCCCAATAAGATAATGCAATCAGGATTTTTTTCTTTGATTCTTTTACAAACTTCAAGGGTTGGCGTAATATTCCAAATATAGCAACTAAATGCTACAACATGGTAAGCAGAACATCTTTGTGCAATTTCATTTAAATCTTCTTTGATATTAAATTCATGCCAATCTAACCCTTGATGTTTGGTGTGATTTAAACTATATAATATGCGTATAGCTAAATTAGTGTGAATGTATTTAGAGTTGAGTGTAGAAAGTAAAATCTTCATTGCTATTGGATGATACTTTACTGTTCCTTAAAAACTTTGGGTTCTAGTCCTTTTTCGGTTATCCAAGTGTAAAATGCTCGTTTAAAGACATCAGCATTTTTCATGGTGTCGGTACGTAATGAGAATGTTTTATTTTGTTTGGTTACAATGTATGTTAAGCCGTGGCGTTCGGTTATTTTGGCAATTTTAGATAATGGAATAAACTCCATTTTATTAAATGAAATGAGCAGTCCGTTATCTTGTAGCCCAATAAAATAACGCTTCGTGAAAAATCTCCAAATTAAGATAATAATATCTGTGAGGGCAATTAAAAAACAAATAAAAGAAAGGTATTTGATGATTCCTTTAGATAATAGGAGAACAACAGCCACTACAATTAATAGAATAATTTTTAGTAGTTGTTTAAATAAAAAGCCATCCGTAAAATAATAATATACAAATGTATTGTTAGATACCTTTGAGAGATAATAAGCTTCGAGTAAAGCAGCAATCACATATAAAACAGCTAGGCAAGAAAACAAATATATGATTTCGTTTAATGTTATATAAGGTGTGGCAACAAATACAACACTCACTGCTAATAAAACGAGCAGAATAATATTTTTAAAAAGGGTAGTAAAAACAGAATTCATCATGTACTAGTTGTTAAAACACATGTTTTTCGGCATGATAAGATGAACGTACTAAGGCACCGCTTTCTACATATCTAAATCCTTTGGATAAAGCATATTCTTTCCATTTCTTAAATTCATCTGGATGCACAAAACGCGCAACCGGTATGTGTTTTGGCGTAGGTTGTAAATATTGCCCAATGGTTAATACGTCACACTTCACAGCTGCTAAATCATTAATAGTTTCATATACTTCATTTTCGCTTTCGCCAAGCCCAACCATTAAACCGCTTTTTGTTCGGCAACCTGACTCATGTAGTCTTTTTATTACTTCCATGCTTCGGTCGTATTTGGCCTGAATTCTAACTTTAGCGGTAAGTCTTCTTACAGTTTCTATATTATGCGAAACAATATCGGGTTTTACATCAATAATGCGTTGTAAATTCTCCCAATTACCTGCAAAATCGGGGATTAAACATTCAAATTTAGTACTTGGACTAATTTCACGAATGGCTTTTATAGTTTCTGCCCAAATGATGGAGCCTCCATCTTTTAAATCATCTCTGTCAACCGAAGTAATCACGCAATGCTTCACATTCATCAATTTTACAGAGTTAGCTACCCGTTTTGGTTCATTCCAATCTACAGCTTTAGGACGTCCTGTAGCCACAGCGCAAAATCCACAAGAACGTGTACATACATTGCCAAGTATCATAAACGTAGCGGTTCCTGCGCCCCAACATTCGCCCATGTTTGGGCAGTTTCCACTTTCGCAAATGGTATGTAACTTATGTTCTGATACTATTTTTCGAACCTTAAGGTATTCCTCACCAACAGGTAACTTCACTCTTAACCATTCAGGTTTACGAGGTTTTTCGGTTGGAGTTGGATTATCTGAAATTAAATTTTCCATGTTTTATTTAGAACCATTTTTTACCGAATACAAATCCAACATATACCGTTACTATAAAATTTTCGGCTGGGTTATGTGCCATAATTGGTAATGCTTTTGGGTAATAATCTACAATCAAACCAGTTTCAATAGCTTTTACTTTGTTTGACATTGGGGCAAATTCAAAGCTTAAATTAATTTTTGCATAAGCTGCTGGGTATATCTTAAGTTCAGATAAGCCATCAACCAAAGGGCCTCTACCATAAATACTATCTATGGTATGAACTTCTGGGTTATATTTTACAGCTTCTTGGTAACTCATCTCGTTACTATTTTTTCTTAACACTAAAATATAAGTTGGTTTTGCAAATGTTACATTACCCCCTAAGTAGTATGAAGATCTTATTTCAACAGATTTTCTATCAGCACGACGAAATAAGGTGGTTTGATAACCAACCCCGCCTCTAAATAATAAAATATTATTTAGTTTTCCATAAACAAATTTTTTAGAGTTATCTACGTTATTTGAAATCTTAATTTCTTTAGGATGTTTCATGTTCAAGGCTTGAACCTCTAAAATTCTTTTACGAGTAGCGGTAACGTGTTTTGCTCTGTAAAAGTTTAGTCCAAAACCTCGACTATGGGCAAAAATTCCGAACGACATTTCATTACGATATAATACATTTGGATCTTGGCCATTTGCAATAGCTTGTTGTGTACTTTGAGAATAAATAGTACCTACTAAAAAAAAGTTTATAAGTATATAAAAAATCCGTTGATACATTAGAAAACAAAGATACATAAAGATAGCTAATTATTAAGTAAAGTTTATCTCAAAGCTTTTATTATCTTTGGTTTTTTAAAAAAATTGGCTTATGGCAACAAGTAAAGTAATCTATCAGGGTAATTTAAGAACAGAGGCAACACATATACAGTCTAATAACAGTATTATTACTGATGCCCCAAAAGATAATCATGGAAAGGGAGAAGCTTTTTCTCCTACTGATTTAATGGCTACATCATTAGCAAGCTGTATGATAACTATAATGGGAATTGCTGCTCAAAAAGAAGGTTATACTTCTATTGATGGGTTAACGGCTGAGGTTACTAAAGTAATGTATGCTGAGCCAAGAAGAGTGGGAGAGATACATATTAAATTAATTTTTCCGAAGAAAAATTATTCTGAAAAAGAGAAAAAAGTGTATGAAAATGCTGCTCATACATGTCCGGCTGCTAAAAGTTTACACCCGGATCTAAAACAAATCATTGAATTTGTTTGGTAATTCTTTCTCTTAAGTAAATTGAGATTGTGGAATTCTACAAAGCATCTAAGATGCTTTGTGCGTTGATATTGGAGTGTGAAGCATGATAAATACATGCTCCGTTTTTAATAAGTAGAACTTGTGGTGAGGCATGTTCAACCTGAAAATCTTCGGCAATTTTATTGGAAATATCCCGATGGTTCAATAAATCTAAATAAAAAGTAGCAATGTTTTCGTTATCTTCCCATTTAGATTCCACTCTATTTAGAGCCATAGAACTGATTGAGCATCTAGTGCTATGTTTAAAAATAAGAACAGCCAACTTTTTAGTCGACTGTACTTTTACTTCTTGTATTTGATTAATATCGGTAAGCTTATGCCAAAGCATAATTATACAGATTTTTTAGTAATATTTTGGGTATTAGCTTTTGAGTATGCAGGACATTTTTCATGTGACTTACAAGATGCTACAGTTAAACCTAAAGCAATTAACACTAAAGTGGATAAAGCTAATTTTTTCATTTTCTAGTTGTTATTTTAATAAATTAATAATAATGGAATAGCAAATATATACTAATTTTGTTAAGTACAAAATAAATAGTATGAAAAAATAGCCTTTATCTTTCTAACAAGGAATTAACAAATACAAAATGCTTACAGAATTACCAGGAAATGATTGGGATTTAATTTTGGGAAACGAGTTTAATAAACCCTATTTTAAACATTTAATTGATTTTTTGGAAGAGGAGAAGCAGTATCAGATGGTATATCCTAAATCATCGGAAATTTTTAATGCATTTAAATTTACTCCATTTAGCCAAGTAAAGGTTATAATATTAGGACAAGATCCATATCATGGATCGAATCAGGCACACGGATTAAGTTTTTCAGTAAATCATGGTATAAAACCTCCACCATCTTTAAATAATATTTTTAAAGAACTTCAAAGTGATGTAGGGTTTAAAATTCCGAAACATGGTAATTTAACTCATTGGTCAACTCAGGGTGTGTTATTATTAAATGCAACGCTTACGGTAAGAGCAGGACAAGCGGGGAGCCATCAGAATAAGGGTTGGGAAAATTTTACAGATGGTGTGATTAAAACACTTTCAGAAGAAAAATCAAATTGCGTTTTTCTTTTGTGGGGTAACTTCGCTCAATCTAAGCAATCACTAATAAATGCAAACAAACATTGTATATTAACGGCCGCTCACCCCTCTCCTTTGGCTAGAGGTGCATTTTTTGGATGTAAACATTTTTCTAAAACGAATGATTATTTACAACAACATCATTTAAAACCAATAGATTGGCAAATTCCAATACTTGAATTATTTTAAAGATTATAAGAAGAGTGTATGGTTTAATTTATACATTATCGGTTAAATATCTATGTGGAATGTTCACTAAAACATAATCATTATTACTACATTGCCATAATTCATTTTTAATTAATTTAGTGTAAGTATAAATTATGATTGGCATTCAAAAACAAATTTTATTATTAAGTGATTTTCATTTTAAGGAGTTCGCAAATTATTTGTTAGAAGTTAATGCTGAATTGCCTTATAAACTTATTACAACTATTCGACAGGCTAAAACACCGCATGAGTCCGATGAGTTATGCAGATTAACTTATGGTGATAGTGAAGAAAAAACGAAAAAGAAATTCTTACAACTTACTCACCATACATTTAAACTCAGTGTATTTTTAAGTAGAAATTATCCAAACTATTTAAAACATAATTTACAACAAATTGAGATATTATTAAGTAAAGGAGAAAAAGAAGAAGCTAATATTTTAGCTGATTCATTGTCGGATATTGCAGAAAAGATTGAAGATTTTAATACACTAATTGAGTTATATAAATTTTTAGCCCAACAATGTTTCATTACCGAGTCGAGAGAGGCACATAAATTACATCAAAAGATAGATGAGTTTATTTCCTTAGAACAAATTAAAAATTCTATTTATCTCCACATGAGGGAGAAGCTGTTTTACAAAAGTAAGGAAGGTGTATCAAAGACTCAAGCTGTTAAAAACATTTCTTTTTATAATCAGTATATAAATCATCAATGTCAATCTATAAGTATATTAGCTAGATATGGTAAATATCACGAGTTAAGTTTTTTGAGTCATCCTGACTTTTTTAAGCCTGAAACATTAAAAGAAATTGATGTCTTAGAACGAGATTTCTTAAATAATGCATATGTGATATTTCACTTCTTAGATGATTTATATTATAAAATATTAGGCTTAAGATTACAGCTTGATGTGAGTAATAATGATACTAACCAGATGTTACAAGAAATTAAGAAGATGAATGAAATTAGCTCTTTCCTTAAATATTGGAAAAGTTATATCAATATCCCTGAGATTTTTTCATTTTCTGTACAGGTTAGTTATTATATGAATACTTACGGATATACTTTTAGAGATGATTATCATCAGTTCTTACCAAGTGATGTGTCGGTAAATATGAATTTATTACGACAAAGAATTGAGAAAGAATTAACTAAAGAGATTTATAAGGATAGTAAGTACATTATTAAACTCATAAACCTAAAAAATTATTATGCGGTGATTTTGTTAACAGGCGATACAAGTGATAGAATTAAATCTACTAAAATATTAGAAGATATGTTGATTACCTATCAACAAATTCCATTTCAGAAGTATTTAGATGGGATTTTTATAACACTAATAATAGGTTATTTTTCTTTAAAAGATTATAATAAGGTAGTTGCAACTTATAAGCGTTATAAAAAGATTACTACTGAGCAAATAGTAGTTAAAGAAAATGATATTTGCATTGATGTATTCTATTATACTACCCAATATATAACAACCCAACGAAAACAATACCTCGAAAAACTTAAACTCACATACGAAAGAGCCAGAGACTTTAACCACGTATGTTTACTTATTAAAGAATTGAGAGATTATTTTGTATTGCCTGTAAATTTTTAATAATTTGAGTGGTATTTATATTCATATCCCATTTTGCAAGCAAGCTTGTAATTATTGCGACTTTCATTTTTCTACTTCTCTAAAGAATAAAGATGCCTTAATTAAGGCTCTATTATTAGAGATTGAACTTAGAAAAAATTATTTAAAAGATTCTACCATCGAAACGATCTATTTTGGGGGTGGAACACCAAGTGTGTTATCTGAAAAGGATGTATTTAACTTGTTAGAGATAATTTATAAGCAATATAATGTAAGTTCTTCTGCCGAAATAACACTTGAATGTAATCCGGATGATTTAAGTAATGAGAAATTAATGGAATTAAAACGACTTGAAATTAATAGATTGAGTATAGGATTACAGAGTTTTAGTGATGAAGAATTAAAGTGGATGAATAGAGCTCATACTGCACAAGAAAGTGAAAGTTCGGTAAAAAGGGCTCAAGACAAGGGATTTGAGAATATAACTATTGATTTAATTTACGGTTCAAAGTTCTCGAATATAACTAATTGGAGAAGTTCATTAAGAAAAGCTATTCAGCTAAATGTGCCACACATTTCTGCTTATAATCTTACCATTGAAGAAAAAACAAAATTAGGACATGACTATAAATACCAACTAGAGAAACCCATTGATGATGAGAAGAGTTCAGAGATGTTTATAGAGATGATAGAGGTGTTACAAAAGAACAACTTTATTCAATATGAAATTTCCAATTTTGCAAAGGAAGGTTTTTATAGTATTCATAATTCTAATTATTGGAAGGGAAAATATTATATTGGACTTGGTCCATCTGCGCACTCATTTGATGGGGTTTCGAGGCAATGGAATATTAGCAATAATAATTTATATATCAAGTACTTGAATGAAGGTGCTAAAAAATATTATGAAAAAGAAATTCTGAGTGAGGTAGATCGTTATAATGAGTACATACTTCTTTCATTACGTACAATATGGGGTATTGATTTAAATTATTTAAATCAATCCTTTGATATCAGTTTTAACAGCACTTTTCAACTTCAATTAGGTAAATTATTAAGGCAAGAGAAAGTAGTAATAAAAGGTAACATTGTCACTCTAACAAATCAAGGAAAATTATTGGCAGATAAGATAGCAAGTGATCTATTTGTCTAGCATGTTTTTTAAGACATCTTGTATTAAATCCAATTCATAACCTTTAGAAGTAGCATAATTTATGAGTTTGAATCTTCGTTTTAAATGATTAGTTTCTTTAATTGTAGTATTCTTTTTATTTAAAATATATTCTAGCGTTTCTAAATAAATTTTGTCCTCTATTTGTTCTAATGCTTTTTTTATACAATAATCACTTACCTTTTTTTGTTTTAGTTCTTGGCGAATTTTTATTCTCCCCCATTTTTTAATCGAAAATTTTCCTCTTGCAAATTGAATAGCGAATCGTTCTTCATTGATATAATTTTCTTCTATTAATTTTACGATAATATTCTCCTTATCTTCAGTGTTAAGTTGAAATTCATTTAATTTACCTCGAACATCAAATTGAGACCGTTCTTGATAGGCGCACCAATTCTGCATCTTCATTAAGATGCTATAAGAATCATAAATTTTCTGTTTTTCATGCTCCACCATTCACACAAATTTAAATATTTATTTACATTTGCATATCTCATGTCATTACAATTACCTCAATCTTTTATAGATTCAATTTGCCCTTGTAATGGTTTTAATAAAGATGCCTTTATTGAAGCTCATCAGAAACAACCACCTGTTAGTATTAGGTTGAACCCATTTAAGCCTATGCTTCTAAATTTTGAATTAAATGAAATAGTTCCATGGTCTCAGCATGCATATTATCTTACTGAACGACCTAACTTCACCTATGACATTCCATTTCAAGCAGGTTGTTATTATGTGCAAGAAGCTGGCTCTATGTTTATTGAACACGCTTTAAAGTCTTGTGTGGATTTTTCAAAAACACTTTGTGCACTTGATTTATGTGCGTCGCCAGGCGGGAAGAGTACATTATTAAACTCCTTACTTAACCCCGAGAGTGTGTTGATAGCAAATGAAGTTGTAAAACAAAGGGCTGATACCTTAGCTTTAAATTTAACTAAGTGGGGAACAAATAATATAATTGTAACTAATAATGATCCAAGTTTGTTTAATCAACTAAAAAAAACATTTGATATTATATTAGTAGATGCGCCTTGTAGTGGTTCGGGCTTGTTTCGTAAACAGCACGATGCTATTAATGAATGGAGTTTAGATAATGTCAACCTTTGTCAACAACGCCAAAAACGAATTTTATCAGAAATAGTAGATAGTTTAAATGAGGGAGGTACTTTAGTGTATTCTACTTGTTCTTATTCTACAGAAGAAAATGAGGACATAGTAGATTGGTTACTAACACAATTCGAGTTAGAAAATATAAAAATACCTAATGAAGATAGTTGGAATATTGTTGAAACTCAAAGCACAATTCATCGTGCGTATGGTTATCGTTTTTATCCTGACAAAACAAAATCAGAGGGATTTTTTTGCGCTCTATTTAAAAAAACTGGAGAACCGATAAACGCTTTTCGAAAAACTAAGAAACCTACATTTTTAGAAATTAACACAAAAGAAAAGTTGAACTTAGATACTTGGATAAAAGATGTTTCAAAACATTCAATCACTAAGTTTAAAGAAGATTATTTATTAATTAATCCACTCATATTACAATTCATTAATCAATTTCCGCAACTTTATTATAAAAAAGTGGGGACAACCATTGGAACTAAACTTAAGAATGACTTAGTTCCTCATCATGATTTAGCACTTAGTATTTATATTTCATCTCAAATACAACGTATTGAATGTAGTTATGATGAAATAATCTCATTTTTAAAGAAAGACTCTCTAGTTATTAGTGGAAATAATGGATGGAATTTAGTATGTTATAAAGAACTAGGCTTAGGTTGGGTTAAACATTTAGGTAATCGTATAAATAATTACCTTCCAAATGAGTATAGAATTTTAAAATAACTACAAAGGCTACCTTTTCGGGTAGCCTTTTGGATTCAATATATATGGATTAAATTATTTCACCAAAGTAACATGACCTACATATTGGTGTTCTTTATTTTTAATATCTTTTAGTGATACTTTCCACACATACACGTCGTATTTGGTATTAACGGTTCGTTTTTTCACCGAGCCATCCCATCCTTTATTTAGGTCATTAGTATGAAATATTTCTTCTCCCCATCTATCAAATATTCTTAAATCATATTCTATAATACCAATGCCCTTACCATTAAAATAATCATTATGTCCATCATTATTACTAGGTGTAAAAGCGTTCGGAATATAGAATGAGAAATCTGGTTCAATTTCAACTGGGAGATAAGCTGTATCTAAACAACCATATTGATTTTGAACAATTAAGCTACTATAATAGGTTTGAGCAATATCACTACTGTATTGATGAGTTGGATCAACATGAATAGAATCCTCTTTCATAGGTCCATCACCAAAACCCCACCACCAATTGGTATAGTTTTGAGATTGATTTGTAAAATACACTAAAGGATCAATAACGTTTGCTGGATTTGGATTAGCGACATAAGCTGCAATAGGAACAGGATACACAGTTACATAATTGTTTTTTGTTATGGTGTTTGTACAACCACTATCTGTTGTAACCGTTAATTGTACATTGTAATAAGCTAATTGGCTACTACTCGTATTATTATAACAATGACTTACGGGGGCATTTGTGTTATTGGTAATAGGAGATCCATCACCTAAATTCCAAGTCCATTGATTAATTTGAGCAGGCCCAGTAACTGCAGGAGTTAAATCCGTAAAGTTTACACAATGAATAGGACAGCCTGCAGGAATATCTAAAGTAAACTGAGGCAGAGGTATGTAGTTTACATATACAATTTTAGTTAAAGTGTCTCTACAACCTTTATCGGTTTCACATACGAGTTGAATGGTTTGCGTGCCTGCACTAGGAAATGTAAAATTAGTGTTTTGACCAGTCCCTTCAATACTATTTATACTATTATTAAAATCCCAATACCAGTTAGATACAGTTCCACTATTAGCTAATGTGTTTGTACTAAAATTAGTTGGTGTTTGATCACAAGGAGAAGTATTAAGGATAGATACTTTGGGTTTCTCGTACACTTCAACAGGTTTAACTATATTTTTTATGCAACCCTTATTTGATGTTACTGTTAGCGTTACATTATAAACGCCTGCAGCTGGATAGTTATGCAATATGCTTGTTGCGGAGTTGTTGGAGGAACTAACACCGTCTCCAAAATTCCATGCATAGTTTGTATTTGTTCCAATTGCAATTGTAGATGGAGATGCATTAAAAGAATTAGGTTGTGTATTCACACAGTTATTAATAAAAGTAAAATCTGGGTTTGGTAGAGGATTTACCCAAACAGTTATGGTATTATTGCTATTTGTACAATTTAATCCTGAAACAGGTGAAGTAGAAACAGTATAACTAACAACATTATTACCAAAATTAGGGAACGTAAAACTTGGATTAGTAGTTCCTGTAGCATCAATGGTTCCATTACTTAAAAAATCCCACTGAAATGTATTAACGGTATTACCATTTCCAATACTGGCATCAAACAAATGAGATGGGGATCCTAAACAGGCGCTATCTGAAGTAAAGGAGGCTGTGGGTATTGCATATACAGTTACTTGGTCATCTCCTATTACTTGGCAGCCATTTGCATCTGTAACATCCACGTGAACTGTAAAGGTTGTATTAACATTAGGTGATATAGTATATGTGTGGCTTAGATTATTTAATGAAGATCCATTTCCATCTCCAAAATCCCAAGTTGTAGTGTATGGAGCCGTAATAGAACTACCTAAGTTAGGATTTATGGGTTGATTAGCACACACATTATTAATATTTAAACTTACTGATGTTGGTGGTGTACTAGTTACAATTGTTGTTGTGTTACTTGATTCGCAACCAAATTTATCAGTAACATTAACAGTATATACAGCATTGACGGATGTTGTAGCAATAATAGAAGATCCCGTTATGCTTCCAGGTTCCCATACGTAAGTATAATTGGGGTTAGGGGAGACGACATTAAGTGTATATGTATTCAAACCACATGGTGGATTATTGATAGATAATGTGCTAGTGGGTAATGGTCCGTTAAATGGAATTTGTGAGGTAGTTAAATTTGCTTGACAAAGGAAACCCTCCCAAGTATATCCGGAATATACAAGAACAATAATTTCATTTGTACCTGAATTCCAGTTACTACAATCACTAAAATGTGTTGCACCAGCGGTATTGTATCCTTGGTAATAATATTTTGCAGAGTCATTTGTAATAGGTGTAGTGTAAGAGAGCACGCCATTAACCCATATTCCAGACACACAATTATCACCATAAAAATCGAGATTTAAACAAAAATCTGTTGGGCCTATTGAATCAAAATGTGTTTTACAGATAGAATCTGGTAAGTTAAATGTTGCTTTGTAGTAAATGCCTATATAACCATCACATGTATGTACTGCAGGTTGCCCTGGAACACAGGTATGTGGATAAGTAATCCAATCTGCATTACCAAAAGGACTATTAATCCAAGAAGCTGGCGCTTGATTGCCACATACCACCGCATTTGTATAACCAGTAACACTACCTGTAATTGATGCCATCCAAATATTATCATTACTAAGTAATGGTTTAGTTCCATTAAAGGTTGAATTAATTCCTGTATTTAATAATAAAGGATTGACTGCAGGTTGAGATTTTAAAATAAGTGAAGTGAAAATTAGGAATACAAATAAAATAATGGGAGTTTTAGTTTTGATTATTCTTTTCATGTTTGTTTTTCTTAAATGATATTGGTTTTATAAGTTCCTAATAAATTCGAGAACAACAATTGTAGTATCTATTAAAAAAATATTATTTAATTCATCTGATACTATGTCAAATGTAATACACAAATTATAATTAAGTAGCTGTAATTCATTTCAAAATATTTCATTTATTGTATTCCTAAATTCCTCTAAACCGAGGCAGATTCTAGTTCTTATGAGTATTTATATCTAGTATAATTAATATATAATTTTGATTTTTACGTGAAATTTTAAAATGCCATGGCGCTAACCGGAATAGTATAGTGTGTAAACCTACGGACAGGCTTTTGAGTGCGAGGATGTCCACGAAAGGTGCGAACTGAAAGTTTCATGGCTTGCAAGCGAAGGTTAGTGCGACAGATGAAACTTTCTGTTGGCTTTTGTGGGCTCTTTTCTTTTGTTACTTTTCTTTGGAGAAGCAAAGAAAAGTTATGAAGTATAAAAAAATATCTTCATTTCTTTTGTCTTGATACAAAAGAAAAAAAATTCAAGTTTTTTATAAAACTTTTTGTCTTGATACAAAAGTTACAAAAAAATCAAGGCTCCTTAAAATCTTACTAAAATCATCGTGGTATCAAGCTGATTCCGAACAGGATATTGATGACAGTTTAGTGCTTAATCAATTTTTTACACAACTCCTTATTCTTATAGTTGATCTTTATCCAATAAACACCCTTACTTAAATTAAATTGATGAGCATCAATAACACGATGATAATTACCAGCACTTTCTTTTGAAGTGAACGAGGTAATTTTTCTTCCTAATGCATCAATTAATAATAAATTTACTTCGCAGTCTTTTTCAAGGTTAAAGTTTACGTCAAATGAATTACTAAATGGATTAGGATATATTTGAATTTGATCGCTTTCTGTAAGTTCCTTTACACTGGTTGGTATGGTAACAGTTTGCCCATCAGTACTTAAAATATTACTCATTAAACCAGCACCATTTTCGGCTCTTACATTAAAGTAATAAGTTGTTCCATTGCTTAAAACAAGATTTTTTGCAGTTACCGTAGTATCACCCCAATTACTAGTCCAGTTAAGGGTATTAGTAGCGCCTGGGCTAGTTCCGATAGAATACCAATATTGAGCAACTGCTGAATTTGTATCTTTGGATGAACGCCAATTAGCGGATAATGAGTCGCTAGTAACAACCATATTTATATCAGTACCAGTTCCGTCATTGATGCTGGTAATATTAGTGGGCGGTGTCCAGTCAATATTTAAGTCGTGATAATAAATAGAGGATATATTTTCGGAACTATCGTTTACAATTGATTTTACTTTAGCCGAAAAAGTAGTTGGATTTGGATTTTGGTAACGTATATCATTTGTATTACCAGCGCCCACACTTACATTCACTGAGTAAGTAGGTCTTGAACGGTAAATTTTAATTTCGTCTAAACTCCATTTACAGTTACCGCTTCTAAAAGAAATATAGCCACCATTAGCAAGTGGAGAAGAATCTGTCCATGTAGCAATAATTGTATTGTCTTTATACACAGTCATTTTCCCAGTAATTCTATCGTAAATTACTTTAAAGTCATACCATTGTCCTGCTACTAAATTACAAGGTGCTGTAAATGTAGGTGAGCCAAAAATATTTACACCACCCGAATAAGATGTTTTATATAATTGCACCGCTTGGTTATCTAACCTAAACCATACAAAATAACTGTTACCTCTGTTTACACTATCAGGTGCATCGCAAAAGAAATGTAAACCTGCTCTACGGTTAGCTCCTGAGCCTTCTATTTTACCTTTAAAATTATATAAATAACGATTAGATAGGTTTTGAGTAAGTGCCGCATAGATGTTGGTATTAGTTGCATTAGTGCTACTCTCATCAGTTTGCACAAGAGCATTGCTAGTGATTGTCCAAGTACCTACTTTTTGAGTCCACTCAGGATGGATGGCGTTATCAAAGTTATCAGAGAAAAAACCATGTGTGTAATTGGCACGCCATTCAGTACCATTAAAATCAATTACTTGATAATAACTTTTTTCTAATCCCGACCCACCACTGTTATCAGCATCGGTAAAGGTGGTTGTGAAATTTCCTGTTTTCCAAGCCCCAACAGAACTCACCGAAGTAGTAGGCGCAGTAACATCGGCGGTGGTAGTGCCTGTTCCACTGGCATTAGTAGTATAAGTGGCAGCCCATCCAGCGGCAGTAGTAGCACAATCCGATCTAAATTCAAATAATAAACTAGCGCCAGTAGAGTTGATGTTGCCTGGTGTTACAGTGCTGGTGTATTTTCCAATTAATGGAGCATTGGTTGAGTTGCCATCGTAAATAAATAAATAATCGTAATTATTTTCTAAATTAAAGGATGTAAAATTCATACTGATACTTGATATCCCGCTTGGTTGAAATAACCAAAGTTTGCGTTCGTCGTTTCCATAATTAGCCGAAGCGCCTCCCGAATCATAAAAATTACCACTGGTAGCGGTAACTGTTGTAATAACGGGTGTGTTATTAATGAGTTTATAAAACTTCTCCCAATCCCATAATGGTCCTGGATCGCTATGAGTTTGGTTAGGATACATTTGATGTCCTTTAATTTTCACACACGAACCAAGTTGACATTGTTGTGTAGTACCGCTACAACCTGGTCCAAAATAACAACGTAATGGATTGATGCTATTACTTGTACACATATCACGAGTTAAATTAGCACTAGATTGATACATGGCATTGGTAAACCAAGTAATGTTATTGATATAACCTTCGTGTTCGGTACCTAAAGTATAAGGATTTTCAGAGCCAATATGCCAAGCTTTATCAGATTCATAAACCATTTGAGTAACTTGCCCATCGGAACTTCTAACTACATAGTGCGCCGAGGCCGAAGCACTGCAATTTTTAAACCATGAGATACAACCCGCATAAGAACCTTGTACAAAATGAATAGCCACAGCAGTAATACTTGTGCCAGCACGTGAACTGTAGTTGCAAGTTGTTGGATTCCAAAGAGCAGGTGGATAATCTGGTGAAGCTACCGAATTAATACCTGATGTTTTATAATTATCACCATTACCATTTGTAATACCTTGACTACTAATTACTGTATTTGCAGAACTTAATATTTGATAGTTGTCTCCAAAAATAGAAGGTAAGTTTAGTTGATAATCAGGGAACCCATAATAATCTTGCAACTCGCCATTATTTAAAAACCAATAGAGTTGGTATAAATGTGCATTCATTGCAAAATCATTTTGTAAATCGTTACTTAATGGTAATTCGCTGCGAGCAATAAATATTGGAAGGTAATGCGATAAGTTGTTGCCATAAATTTGTTGCTGCTGTTGCAGAATAGAAAATGCTTTAGCATAAGCTAAAATATGTTTTTCAGGATTAGATTTGATATCATCTACACTATAACCCGAAAGTTGAGAAATGTAAAGTAAGTTATTTCTAAAATAACCTTTTCCATTTTCAATTAATCCCATAACACCATAAGTTGTTGGATAACCAATACAACTAGGTTCTTGATTACCTAAATGCTCAAATCGGCTTTGGGTAAATGCTACTGACTCTAACACACCATTTGGAATACTTGGACATACTTGGTATGCTTTTTTAAAACTTAGTGCATAGGCATTTGCAACATATAAATCATTTGATAATAATGTGAATGAAACGAATGTGAGTAGGAAGAGGTAAATTTTTTTCATAAAAAGTTTAAGAGATAGTGTACATCTGATAAAATTACAGATAACAGAACTAAATAAAAAGTTAAATCAATACTAAATAGGTTTAGCAATATGACTTTTTTTTGGTAATTAGCGTTCAGTTATATGTTTGTAGGCAATGTTGGTTGTTTATATATTGTGTTACTATTTAAGCTAGTTATGTTTTGATTTTTGTATCATTGTATGAACCATTTTAAAATGCTTGTTTATGAGTACAAATCCTTTTTTAACACCCTTTAATACACCATTAGAAACAATTCCTTTTGATAAAATAAAATTAGAACATTACCTACCTGCCATTGAGCAAGGTATTGCACAAGGGCTTGCTGATGTTGATCAAATCATTAAGAACCAACACCCTCCTACCTTTGAAAATACAATTGAGGCTCTTGAGAGTGCGGGCGCATCTTTAGAAATTGTAAACCTTACATTTTCAAATTTAAACTCAGCAGAAACCTCCAAAGAAATGCAAGAGTTGGCTAAAGAAATTTCTCCTAAGTTAAGTGATTACAGTAATGACGTTATGCTTAATCAAAACTTATTTAAAAAAGTAGAGTTTGTGTATAAGAATACGGATATTAATAAATTGTCTCCTGAACAAAAAACACTCTTAACAACAACCTACAAAAGTTTTGTAAGAAACGGTTCTAGCTTATCAGAAGAAGATAAAAACAAATTGAGGCAGTTAGATAAAGACATAGCACATTTGTGTCTTGTGTATAGTGAAAATGTATTAGAGGAGAGTAACGCATTTGAATTAGTTATAACAAATGAAAAGGATTTAGCGGGTTTGCCAGAAGGAATTGTAGAAGCAGCTAAGCAAACAGCAAAGGAAAAAGGAAAAGATAATGCTTGGGTATTTACTTTAGATTTTCCGAGTTACGGGCCTTTTATGACTTATGCAGAAAATCGGAATTTAAGAGAGCAATTATTTAAAGCCTATGGTTCTAAGTCTTTTAAAAATAATCAGTATGATAATCAAAAGGTATTAAAAGATATTGCAACATTACGTCATCAACGGGCTGTGTTATTGGGTTATCCATCGCATGCCGATTTTGTATTAGAAGAGCGTATGGCCGAATCGCCAGCAAAGGTATATACATTTCTTAATAATATTTTGGATAATGCTTTGCCATTTGCTAAACAGGAGATGGAAGAGCTTAAAACCTATAGTAAATCTTTAGGTTTAAAAGATACATTGATGAAATGGGACACTGCATTTTATGCTGAGAAACTAAAGAAAGAAAAATTTTCTATTGATGATGAATTATTGCGCCCATACTTTAAGTTAGAAAATGTTGTACAAGGCGTGTTTGATACTGCAAAAAAATTATATGGCTTGTCGTTTAATCAACGTTTTGATATTCCATTGTATCATAAAGATGTTACAACCTACGAAGTTTTGGATGCAAATGGGAATTTTGTGTCGGTATTATACGCCGATTTCTTTCCAAGAGCTTCAAAACGACAAGGTGCATGGATGACTTCATTCAATAATCAACGTAAGGTGAATGGAGTAGATAAACGACC
>JADLER010000165.1 GCA_020846025.1 Bacteroidia bacterium
ATTTGCATAATTTGTTGCATAATTTTTTCTTGAATTTGGCCACGTTTTAAAGCATCGCTATAACGAATATTTGGAGAAAAAGTAACTTGAGAATAAGCAGGTATCCATTGGTTAGGATATTTTTCATGCAGTCTTGCTTCTATTTTTTTCTGTAATAAAAACTTAGGGTCGGCTGTTTTAGCCCTCATTTCAATAAAGTTTTCAATAGCTAAATCTGCAATTGCATCTGCATCTGGTTTTCTAGTTTGTTGAAAGGCCTCTAATATATTATGCCAATTGTTTTCATTTGCCTCCATCAACTCATCTAAAATTCTACAATCCTCAAAACCACAATTCATTCCTTGCCCAAAAAATGGCACTACAGCATGAGCTGCATCTCCAATTAATGTAAACTTATCGTCTCTAATCCAAGGGTAACATTTTACTGTAACCAACGAGGAGGTTGGATTTTGAAAAAAGTCATCTAAATAATTTGGCATTAATTGAATAGCATCTGGAAAAGTTTTTTCAAAAAATGATTTTACTTTTTCTTTAGTATCTAATTTAGAAAAAGAAGTTTCGCCCTCGAAAGGAAAAAATAAAGTGCAGGTAAAAGTTTTATCTAAATTTGGTAAGCCTATTAGCATATAATCCTTTCTTGGCCAAATATGCAAGGCATTTACTTCCATTGCAAAATCTCCTTCTTTGGTTGGTGGTATAGTTAACTCTTTATAACCACAATCTATATAATATTGTTGGTAATTAAATTTAGAATGATGTACCTGATGTTGTAGCCTTGTAGCAGCATAAGCTCCATCGGCTCCAAAAAGTAAATCAAAGTTTGTAGTAATGCAGTTGCCATTTTCGGTATCAAAATTTATTTCATTTTTGTTCCAATTTATATTGGCACATTTATGATTAAAATAAATTTTCACTCCTTCTTGTTCGGCTAACTCCATCAACTTTATATTAAGTGTAGCTCTAGAAACAGAGTTTATAAATTGTCCTTCTTTACCATAAGGTTGAAAGGCAGTAGAACCATCTGCATTATGAATATAACGACCATGCATTGGAATAGAAATTTTTTTAATCTCATCTTCTAACCCAACTTTTTTCAAAGCAAGCAATCCTCTATCACTTAATGCTAAATTAATAGAACGCCCTGCTGATAAAGATTCTTTACGCATATCTGAACGGCGTTCATAAATAGAAACAGAATACCCTCTTTTAGCTAAATAAATTCCTAGTAAAGAGCCTACCAACCCTGCACCAGCTATAGTGATGTTCTTTTTTTGCATACGCTAAATTAAAATGAAAAAATATACCGTTACAAATGTAATTCTTAGATGTTATTTAATTTATATTAATTATAGCAAGGCTCTAATACCCGCCCTACCAATATGTATCATTTTTGAAGATGCTGGCTTTCTACCCTCATAATTAATGTTAAATTCTAAATTATTGCCTAACCTTTTTGTAAGCTCAACCATCCATAAATAATTTTTTCCTGGCAGCAAAGCATCTAACATAATATAACTTGTAGTTGTACCAATATTGCCATTAAAATTAATATGCTGCATATTAAACTTTGTAAGTAAACTAGTGTTGTTAAAAATGTTCAGCTTAGCCTCTGCTTGTATAATGTTATTAATTGCTTTTTCGCCTCCATAAATAATATTGTTTTCTTTTTGAACAAATATGTAGGAGAGCTGTAAACGATAACGAGTTAAATAAGTATAAGTTAATTTGGGCTCCACACTAAAACTTTTAATATTATAGTTTCTATTATTAAAAGATGGTGTAATTAAAGAAGTAGTTGAAAATTTATTTAATAGTTCCAACGTATATACTTTTTTGAAATTTATTCTTGTTTTAACTAACCATTCATTCATCCATCTGCTTTCAAAACCATACGTTAATAAGGCTTTTGATTTATTTTGAAAATTGCTAACATCTATACCCCAAATATTACTATACCTATTAAAAGAAATGGTATTACTTAATTGTTGTTGAATATGAATTAAGGTAGTATCTGTTATATTTTTTTTAAATGGATTAAATTGAATTTTATTATCTGCAATAACTTTTTGAGAGGTTTGTAATGATGATTGAAACATGAATTTAGAAATAAATTTTTTAAACTTTTCGTTTCTAAATTTAGCCATAATTGCTTTGGGTGTAATTTGTAAATTGTAATTAAACTGTAAGTAAGATGCTTTTACAAATTGATTAGTTGGAGTAAATATTCTAATATACTTGGCTAAATCCGGATATAAAGCAATTTCAAATTCATTTAATTGCGGAATACCATCTAAATTGTAATCATTCCATGTATATTCTCCCCTACCAGCTGGTACTTCTATATAAGTAAGATCTCTTTTTTGTTCTTGGCCAGTTCCTAATTCGTACATTACAAAACCTGTTAAGAAACCATTCCATTCATTTACCTTATACTCTGTTCGGCTCAATAAAGTTTTATCTGGTTGTAGGTTGGTTAAAAAATTATTTTGAACAAATAACTGCCTGTAGGTTGCATTAAATTTAAGTTGGTGATTATGGTTGTTCAATAAATTTAGACTAAAATTATAGTTATTACTTCTATCTGTTTGTAATAACTGGCTTTGAAAAGGCAGTTCATTTTTTCGTGTAAAAAAATGAAAAGCCCATTGATTATTTTTTCTTTCATTACTTTTTATAAATGCTCCTATATTTTCAAATGAAAAAGAAATAGGTTCTAAGCTACTA
>JADLER010000166.1 GCA_020846025.1 Bacteroidia bacterium
ACTCATATTACCAAGCCAATCAAACACGTGTAACTTATTGCAACTACTTCCTGTTCCACAAGCCCCGTTGCTTCCACACCCTGCTGGTACACCTCCTTTATTATCTTGCCCAGTTGAACAATTTGCACAAGCCATATTCTATACTATATATTTAAACGATATTTTAGCTTAAACTAAAATATCGAGAATATTAAAAAATAATTAAAAAAAATCGTATAAATATACTATTTTTTGCTGGATGTTTTACAAGTACATTAAGCCAATAATATTTATAACTTTAACCAAAATTGTGCATTAACAATTTGCTACTATTAGAGTACGATTAATGCAAAATCTATTAACTTAAAAACATGATTGCATTTATTACTGGCGTCACCTCTGGCATTGGAAAAGCAAGCGCTAAAGAGTTTGCTAAGCATCAGTATCATCTTATTATTACTGGTCGTCGAAAAGAAATATTAGAAAGTTTAAAAACCGAATTAGAGAATCAATATGCCATACAAGTGCTACCATTGTGTTTTGATGTAAGAGAAGAAGAAGAAGTAAAAAACGCTATACAATCCTTACCAGCACATTTTAAATCTATAGATGTTTTGGTTAATAATGCAGGATTAGCGGCAGGACTGGGGCCAATTCAAGAAGGCGAGATACAACATTGGGAACGAATGATTGATACAAATATTAAAGGCCTATTATATGTTACTAAATATGTTTCGAATCTGATGGTGGCTCAAAAAAAAGGGCATATTATTAATGTTGGTTCAATTGCAGGAAAAGAAGTGTATGCAAATGGAAATGTATATTGTGCTACTAAACATGCAGTAGATGCTCTAAACAAAGGCATGCGAATTGACTTATTACCTCATGGTATTAAAGTGTCGGCTATTCATCCAGGCATGGTTGAGACAGAATTTAGTATTGTTCGATTTGATGGTGATGTAAATCGTGCCAAAAAAGTGTATGAGAACATGATTCCACTTAGTGCCGATGATATTGCAGAAACTATTTATTGGATGGCTTCTCGCCCAAGCCACGTTAATATTAATGATGTTGTCATTATGCCAAGTGTACAAGCCAATGCCACTACTGTTATAAGAAATTAATTAAGCTATTGTTGAGCATTTTTATATAAATAAAATGCAACTACCGAGAAGATGAGATTTGGAATCCAAACTGCTATTAATGGTTGTGCTAGTCCTGAAGTGGAAAAGGTTGTGGAAACGTGCATAAATAAAATATACAAGCAACTTAAAAGCAATCCAATAGCAATATGCAAACCTACTCCACCACGTATTTTACGAGAGGATATTGATACCCCAATAATTGTAAGAATAAAAGTAGCAAATGGAAAAGATGTGCGCTTATACATCTCCACTTCATAAAAATCAATTCTATCTGAACCTTTCTGTTTTTCTTCAATAATAAATTTTTTCAATTCAAAGTAATTAAGTACCTCGAACCGGCTTTGGAACCTCAACATGTCTTTTGGCGAAAAAGCCATTTTAATTTTTTTAGACGGATACGTTAAATGAGTTTCTTTAAAAATTAGTTTTGGCGTTGAAAGATTGGTTGAATCAGGAATTAATAGATAAATAATTTTTCTTTCAAATACATTAGCAAGAACCCAAGCATTAGTTGTGCTATCCCATTTCATGCTTTCTGCTTTAAGCATATGAATTTGCTTATTATTACTAATAGTTTCAATGGATACGTGGCGTGCAGTATTGGTCTGATTATCATAATCAGCCATATATAGAACTTTACCAGGTGCGATTTGCCGATGTATATTTCGCTCTTCGGTTGTGTAGCCATTGTTAATATATTTATCCTCAAAAGCAATACGTACTTTGTTGGATTTTGGAATAACAAAATGATTTAAAATTAACGACATTGTTGTAATTAAACCAGCACCAATCATATAAGGTCGAAGGATGCGTCTAAAACTTGTTCCGCTTGAAAGAATGGCTACAAACTCCGTTTTATAGGCCATTTTGGATGTAAAGAGAATAACAGCTATAAACGTAAACAATGGACTAAATAAATTTCCGTAAAATGGAATGAAATTAAGATAATGATCAAAAATTATTTCTTTAAGAGGTACTTTTTCTTGGACAAAACTTTGTAACTTTTCCGAAATATCAAATACAATAAAAATACATAACATTAATGCAATGGAAAAAAAGAACGTTCCAATAAACTTTCGAAGTATGTATTTATCTAGTATTTTTAGCACCTATATGTATGTTTTAAGAAATAAGGTTTCGTTGTTATAATCGTTTCGATAATTGTTTTACCATTTTATTTTTCCAGTCATAAAAAGTGCCTTCAATAATTTTTTGTCGTGCTTCGTTTACAAGCCACAGATAAAAAGCTAAGTTATGAATACTCGCAATTTGCGCAGCCAAAAACTCACCACAAACTAACAAATGTCTTAAATAGGCTTTTGTATAAACTTTATCTACATAACTTGTTCCACTTTCATCCAGTGGCGAAAAATCATTCTTCCACTTTTCATTTTTTATATTAATAATTCCATTTTGAGTAAATAATAAACAATGTCGGCCATTCCTTGTAGGCATTACACAATCAAACATATCAATTCCTAAGGCTATACTTTCTAAAATATTCACAGGTGTTCCCACACCCATTAAATACCGAGGTTTATCTATAGGTAAAATTTGGCAAACCACTTCAGTCATAGCATACATATCTTCGGCAGGCTCTCCAACTGATAATCCACCAATGGCGTTTCCTTCCGCATTTTTTGAAGCAATATATTCTGCCGACTGAATTCTTAAATCTTTATAAACTGACCCCTGAACTATAGGAAACAAAGTTTGCTCATAACCATATTTTGGCTCAGTTTCATTAAATCGCTTAATACATCTATCTAACCAACGATGTGTTAAGCCTAATGAATTTTTAGCGTATTTATATTCACAAGGATAAGGTGTACACTCATCAAAAGCCATCATAATATCAGCGCCTATTGTACGCTCAATATCCATCACGTTTTCGGGTGTAAATAAATGTTTACTACCGTCAATATGCGACTTAAATGTTGCGCCCTCTTCGGTTAATTTTCTAGATGAGGCTAATGAAAATACCTGATAACCGCCACTATCCGTAAGAATTGGTTTTTCCCAGCCATTAAATTGGTGTAAGCCACCAGCAGCCTCCAAAACTTCTAATCCTGGGCGTAAGTATAAATGATAGGTGTTCCCTAATATGATTTGTGCTTTAATATCATCTCTTAACTCATGCTGATGAACAGCTTTTACAGTAGCAGCAGTTCCAACTGGCATAAATATTGGCGTTTGAATTTTTCCATGCGCCGTTTCTATAATTCCTGCTCTAGCCTTAGAGTGAATGTCTTTATGTTGTAATGTAAATTTCAATGTTTCTCAAAAGTAAAAAACAAAGATACATTTAAAGCCTAAATACAGCATTATTTAATAATAACTAGATGTTGATTTTACATAAATTAATACTTAATTCCTTTATCTTATAAGGCTATACATAGTTAATTTTACCAGTTATGGTTCAAAACCTACCAGATACCAATTTCAAATGTAAAGTTCTGTTAAATAGTATGTTTTGGCACAGGCATTGACTATCTAATATTAAAAATTAGAAATCATGAAAACATCTATTCCAAACTTAGTAACTATTTGTACAGTTTTTTTAAGTTTAACTGCTTCTGCACAGCGCAATCATAATGGGAATACTCAAAACCAAAACTCAAGCTCTAATTCTTCATCGGATAAGCATTTGTGGGCTTATAGTAACGGACCACATATTGGTGGTGGCGTAAGTATTCATTTTGGAACAGGTGGTGGATATTATCCTCCGAATTATACCTATGGTTATTATAATAGCTATTATAAAATAAAAAAGGCTGCCCGTCATTCTATTCGTCAGTCGGCTCATGTTATTGGTCAGGCATTAGCGTTTAGTGATTGGAATGACACATATTCTCCATGGTTAGCAAAAGCTATACGTCATCAACAATATGCTAAACAATTATATTTTTGGGGTGATTATGCAGGCGCCTTAAATCATGCCGAACGTGCTGGATTTTTAGCTTGGAATACTTTAAATTATTTTAATAATCCTTATGGTTTTGCTAATGGAGGTGGCGCTTATCCTGATCCTTACAGCGACCCTAACAATCCATACTACCGACAAGGAAACACAACTGGTAGTAACAATGAGAGTGAAGATAACACTGGATTTAAACAAAGCAATCAAAGAACTAATAATAGTGCTAAAAGTACGGGCGCAGCAACCTTAGCTCCTACAGAGATTGATAATAGTTTACCTTATAGTAAGGTTAGTGATAAAGAATTACTTAAAACTAAAGCAAGAGATTTAGACATTGAGTAGTTTAGTTTTTACAAGTTACAGAAAGAGGTTGAACCATTATTGATACAGCCTCTTTCTTTTTTTAATTTCCTAAATAGAAAAAAACTATTAAGTATATTAAGTTAAATTTTACCTAATTAAATAAACTTACATTTTCGACTAGCAAAGGCGCACATGCGTAATAAAATAACACCATGCTTAAAGCGAGAGATGTTGGTACTGCCATAAGTTCTTTCTCGGTAGCGAATAGGAATTTCAACTATTTTAAGATTCAATTTGTGGGCACCAAAAAGTAAATCAAAATCACCAAAGGGATCAAATTCGCCAAAATATTTTCTATTTTTAGTAAGTTTAATATAATCTTTTCTAAACATTACTTTTGTTCCACATAAGGTATCTTTAAATCGTTGGTCTAGCAACCAGGTAAAAGCCCAACTAAAGAAATGATTACCCAAATAATTTAAAAAGCGCATTGCTTCTTTTTCCATCGGATAAACCAATCTAGTTCCGTTAATAAAATCTCCTTTGCTACTTGCTATGGCATCATAAAATTTCGGAATATCTTCGGGTGGAACAGTGAGGTCAGCATCTAAAATCATTAAAATATCTCCAGTAGCTATTTTATATCCTTCTCTTACAGCATCTGCTTTTCCTTTTCCTTTCTGTTGTCCTATTTTTATGTCGTGTGTGTCTTTATACTTTTGCTGTATTTCTTTTATTTTTTGCCATGTATCATCTGTACTATTTCCTTCAATAAAAATAATTTCTACATGTTTGCCAAACTTTGGTAAACGCGTGATGGCATTTTCTATATTACCACTTTCGTTACGCGCAGGTATAACTACCGTGGTTGAATATTTTGTTTTATATTCTCCTGAGTTACTTTGCGGAAGCGGTTTCGCAAAACTATAATTGTTTAAACTAAAGAATCTAAATATTGGGAATTTAGCCAACACTAAATTAAATAATTCAGCAATTATAGGAATGTACAATGGAAAAATAAATCGTTTGCTATTTCGATAAACATCAAAACCTGATACAAATAATAAATTATTAACGTCTTTAGAGTTTAGCCAGTTTTGCAATGGTGATTTTGTTTTTAACCCAATAATTTCCGCGAGTTTTAAAACAGGTTCCCACAGTGAGTTATAATATTGTACAATAATTTTCGTGTTTGGATGACAAACCTTCTGTACTTGCTCAAACACAGCTTGCACATCATCTACAAAACCAATTAAATTACTTATAATAATGTAATCGAATTGTTCATTTAACGTTATGTGATTAGCATCCATCACCAAAAATTCAATAGAGGTATTGGCATATTTTTCTTTTGCCCAAGCTATTTGTTTTTCACTAAAATCAATACCCACTTTTCTATTGCCTGAAATACCAGCTAATAAATCTCCACTTCCACAACCAATTTCGAGTACCGAGCTATCTTCGTGTGAGAAATAATTACAGTAATTCGTAATTTCTTTCCAATAATAATTTGACAGCCCCCTACCCTTTTTAGAAGTTGCCTGTTTGTCGAAATATGCTTTTATATGTTGCACAAATAGATGTAAAATTTGAAAGCCTACTAATTTACAAGATTATTTTGAAATAGAATTAGTTATTTTGATTGAGGTAATTGGCTAGATATTTTCCCATACTAAAACAAGCCTGCAATAAATAACCGCCTGTTGGCGCATCCCAATCTATCATTTCGCCAATGCAATAATGATTTGGAAGTTTTTTTAATTCTAAGTGAGGATTGAGTTCGTCTAAATGAATGCCTCCTACTGTTGAGATCGCTTGGTCAATAGGAGAAAAATCAATAATTGTTACTTCAAATGATTTAATTTTATCGGCAATTAAATTAATAGAGTTATATGTTTCTTTGTTGGTAGCATTTTTTAAAAGGTCAATTTGTAGATCAGTTAAATGAAGACAATCTTTAAGAAAAGATTTCATGTTTGTTTTCTTAAATCGTTGAAACCTAAGTAATATATCTTCTTTAGAAAATTCGGGTTTAAAATCAATAAACAACAAAGCTTTTCTTTGTTTCATTAATTCTTCTCTTATATTAGGACTTAAAGCATACACTGCATTCCCTTCAATACCAAATTTAGTAACTACAACCTCACCCTTCTTACTTTGTTCGTTACATGAAAAACAACAATTCTTTAAAGCAGAACCAGCATGTTTATGAATTAATGTCGCATCCCAATTTATCTGATAAGCACAGTTAGATGGAAGAAACGGCACTGTTGTAATTTGCTTTTCATTAAAAAAATTTAACCATGTACCATCACTACCCGTAACCTTCCAGCTAGCGCCACCTAATGCAAATACTACAATATCCGGACAAGTTACAAAACTTTGTTGGAGATGATTCTCAAAAAATAATGCCTTATCTTTCCAGCCTTTCCATGTATATCCAAATTGAAATTTCACGTTATGGTTGATACAAAGTTGCTCAAATGCCTTTAAAACTTGAATGGGTTTTATTCCTTTCTTTGGAAAAACTCTTTTGCTGGTACCAACAAATGTTTCAATTCCTAGTGAGTGTAGCCAGTCTCTTAAATCTTGATTAGAAAAGTGGTTAATAAATGGCGTTATGAATTGACGGGGCGCATAGCGTGTTATAAAATTCGATATTTCTTCGGAATGAGTTAAGTTAAAACCACCATCGCCCGCTACTAAAAATTTTCTACCAAGTGCTTTATTTTTTTCGTAAATGATTACATCAAATTTTTGAGTATCAATAGAACCAGCTAGCATCAATGATGCTGAACCACCACCAATAATGGCTATTGACTTTTTAATCAATTGTTATTGTGCAAAGTATTTATAAAATAAAGGAATAGTTTCAATACCTTTATAATAGTTAAATAAACCATAATGTTCATTCGGCGAATGTAAAGCATCACTATCTAAACCAAAGCCCATTAAGATACTATCTAAACCTAACTCTTTTTTAAATAAAGCCACAATAGGAATACTTCCACCGCCTCTTGTAGGAATTGGTTTTTTTCCATAAGCATCTTGCATGGCATTACTAGCAGCTTGAAATCCTTTAGAGTTTGTTGGAACCACAACAGGTTCACCACCATGATGCGGTTTTACTTTAACTACGACGGATGCAGGAGCGATACTTTCAAAATATGATTGAAATAACTTACTAATTTCATCAGAATTTTGATTTGGCACCAATCGCATAGAAATTTTCGCAAATGCTTTTGATGGTAACACGGTTTTGGCACCTTCGCCAATATAACCTCCCCAAATTCCATTCACATCTAATGTTGGTCTTATGCCAGTGCGTTCGTTGGTTGTAAAATCTTTCTCGCCTTGTACATCGTTAATTCCTAAATCTTTCTTAAACTCATTAATATCAAATGGTGCTTTTGCCATTTCATTTCTTTCTGCTGTACTTAATGTTTGTACTTTGTCGTAAAACCCAGGAATGGTAATGTGATTATTTTCATCATGGCAAGAAGCAATCATTTTACATAATACATTAATAGGATTAGCTACTGCGCCACCATACACGCCACTATGTAAATCACGATTAGGGCCAGTAACTTCTACTTCCATATATGCTAAGCCTCTTAATCCACAATCAATACTTGGCGTGTCATTTGCAATAACCGATGTATCTGAAATTAAAATAATGTCTCCTTTTAATTTTTCTTTATTTTCAATAATCCAATGACCTAAACTAGGCGAACCAACCTCTTCTTCACCTTCAATCATAAACTTCACATTACATGGCAATGTGTTGGTCTTCATCATAATTTCAAAAGCCTTTACATGCATATACATTTGTCCTTTATCATCGCAACTTCCACGTGCAAAGATAGCGCCTTCAGGATGTATGTCGGTTTTCTTAATTACAGGTTCAAAGGGTGGAGAATCCCATAAATCAAGAGGTTCGGCGGGTTGCACATCGTAATGTCCATACACTACAACTGTGGGTTTGTTAGGGTCAATTATTTTTTCGGCATACACTACAGGGTAACCTTTTGTTTGGCATATTTCCGCTTTATCAACACCAGCTTCTATTAAACGTTGTTTAACTGCTTCAGCAGTTTTTTGCATATCGTTTTTATGTTCGGGCTTAGCACTAATTGATGGGATTTTTAACAGTTCGGTAAGCTCATTTAAAAAGCGTTCTTTATGTATAGAAAGATAGTTTTTAATTAATTGGTGTTCCATTGTTGTAGAATTTTGGTACTAATGTAGTTTTTTTATTGGGATTACGATTTTAATGAGTAAAAAAATTGTTAATTCGTGTTTCATCATTTATTTTTATCATTCCCTAATCTCTAAAAAAGTTTAGATTAGGATATATAATGCAGTGTATAAAAATTTAATAGCAACCTAAAACTTAATTAAGTACGATGAAAAAAATTATTACAACTATTATTTTAACTTCGTTTACCTTGCTCAGTAAGGCACAATTAGTAACTACTTTAACACTCACTCCACAACAATTAGTACAAAATGTATTATTAGGTACAGGGGTTACAGCTACTAATATTACGTTTACAGGTGATTTAAATGCCATAGCTAAGTTTAATGCAACAGCAAGTACTAATATTGGAATATTAGCTGGTGTATATTTAAGTACAGGAAACGCTTCTACAGCCTCTCCCTTTGGGCCACAAGGACCAAATTCATCTCCTAGTAATGGTACAAATTTAAATAAGCCTGGGGATACTCAACTGGATGCTGTTTCAGGTAATACAACATTTGATGCAGCAGTTTTAGAATTTGATTTTGTGCCTACTGGCGACTCAGTTAAATTTAGATATTGCTTTGCCTCCGAAGAATATCCAGAATATGTGAATGCAGGAGTAAATGATGCTTTTGCTTTTTTCTTAACAGGGCCAAACCCTTTAGGCGGGAATTATACTAACAAAAACATTGCTTTGATTCCAGGTTCATCTACTCCTGTGTCTATTGATAATGTAAATGCAGGATCAAACGCTACTTATTATAGAAGTAATGCTGGAAACACCATTAATTGTCAGTTTGATGGATTTACGACTATCCTGTATGCACTTGAAAAAGTAGTTTGTGGACAAACTTATCATATTAAAATTGCGATTGCTGATGGTGGTGATGGAATTTATGATTCGGGGGTGTTTTTAGAAGGAGGTTCCTTTAGTAGTTTACCACCATTAAATGTTTTTACGGTTAATTCAAGCACATTTATTCCGGATTCAGTATTAGTAGAAGATTGTAACACTTACTGTGCCTATTTTATCAGACATGGCAACATTGCTAATGCAGATTCGTTTCAATTAACTGTTGGCGGGAACGCCATTTTAGGAACAGATTACGAGCAAGTTGGTAATCCTAGTTTTTCATGGCCAACGGTGTTACACTTTGCTGCTAATCAAGATACTATTAAGTATTGTAATATTAAAGCATTTCAAGATAACTTAATAGAAGGTACCGATACAATTAAATTTGAAATGTCGAGTTTTGTAACTAGTAGTGTGAGTTGTTTAGCTAGTAATGCACTAAAGTTTAATTTATACATTAAAGATTATATTCCAATTACCATTGGGCAAGGAGATGTGGGCGTATGTAGTGGAACTACAGTTACACTTAACGCGAATGCGTCTGATGGTTATCCAGCATACACCTATACATGGACGTCGCCAACAGCAAATACACCAACAATTACAACAACGCCAATCAATTCACCTACAATATATACCATAACAGTAAATGATATTTGTAATAAACCCGTTACAAAACAAATTACACTCACACCTGTAGCTGTTCCAACGGTAGTTGTAAATAGTACAACAGTATGTGCTGGATATACAGCCACACTAACTGCAACAGGAGCTACTACGTATTCATGGAGCACTGGCATATCAAACGATACCCTATTAGTTACTCCAACTGCAAATACAAATTATACCGTAACAGGGGCTAATGGTTTGTGTACAAATACAGCAGTAACAAGTGTTACAGTGATAGGCGTACCGCTTTCTGTTACAGGAGATAATTCATTATGTAACGGTGAAAGTACAGTATTAACTGCATCAGGAAGCACAACATATACTTGGAATACAGGAAGCACAGCACCCTCTATAACAGTTACACCTAGTACTAATACAACTTATTCTGTAACCTCAGCAGTAGGCGCATGTATAAACTATACAGTATATTCTGTTACAGTTAATGCTATTCCATCACTTACATTAAGCGGTAGTCCATATTGTGCAGGGCAATCCACAACAATTACCGCGTTAGGAGCCGATACCTACACATGGAATACAGGTCAAACAACTAGTTCAATAAGTGTTACACCTACAGTTAATGCCACATACACAGTAGTAGGAACAAGTATTGCAGGTTGTACATCTACGGCAGTATATTCTCCTACACTTAATACTGCAGCGCCTCAAATAACTAATACATCACCAGTTGTATTCTGTTTAGATTCTATTTTAAATATAACTGTAAGAATTGAAGGAGGTAATGCCCCTTATGGAGTTGAATGGTTATTACCTTCTGGTGGCATTGTTCCATTTGATACAACTAATTATACGTATAGTTTTACTCAATCTGTAATGCCAAGCAATGGTACTTATACGATTGTTGTTACAGATCAATGTTTATATAAAGACACCTTAGTAATGGATATTAACAGTGTTGATTGTAATGTGATTGTTCCAAATGTGGTTACACCTAATGGAGATGGTGTGAATGAATATTTTAAAATTAATGGCTTAGAGCGTTTCCCAGGTTCTCAGGTTATCATTTATAACCGTTGGGGTAATAAACTTTATTCAAGTGATGATTACAAGAACGATTGGAAACCAAATGTAACTAGTGGAACTTATTTTTATTTATTAAATGTATCTGATGGAAGAAAGTTTCAAGGATTCTTTCAGGTATTTAAAGAATAATACACATATCAAAAATAAAGACATATCTATTTTGTATTATGCTTCTGCTATCGTTTATAGCAGAAGCAACTCATATTGTTGGAGGCGAAATTTATTACGATAATTTAGGTAACAACAATTACAAAATTCAAATGAAGGTTTATCGGGATTGTTTAAATGGTGTTCCACCATTTGATGACCCTGCTTTTATTACCATTTTTGACGCCAATGGTAATGTAGTAACTACTTTACAAGTTGCCATAAATTATAGTATAACTGTTCCACCAACAAATAATAGTCCATGTGCACCAACTGCATCAGGTAATGCTTGTGTAGAAGAAGCCTACTATGAAGCCATTGTGAATTTACCACCACTCATTGGCGGTTACTACATTGCTTATCAACGTTGTTGTAGAAATGGTACTATTTTAAATTTGGTAAATCCAGGCGATGTAGGTACAACCTATTGGGAACATATACCGGGTCCAGAAGTTGTTTCTGTAAATAGTAGTCCACGGTTCACATATCGCCCTCCTATTTATGTTTGCGCTAATCTACCTATCTTTTTTAATCATATCGCTACCGATCCTGATGGTGATTCTTTAGTTTATTCATTATGTACACCTTTTAACGGATTGGATGCTTGTTGTCCGTTAATTGGAACAGCACCTCAAGGTCCTACTTCTCAATGCCCAAGCCCACCTCCTTCTTGCCCTACGGTGAATACACCACCGCCGTATATTGGAGTGCCCTTTTCAGCTCCTTATTCAGCTTCTTACCCAATGGCTTCTAACCCAGTCATCAATATTAATCCTCAAACCGGCTTTTTAAACGGAAACCCAACCATACAAGGTCAATGGGTTGTGGGTGTGTGTGTAGAAGAATATAGAAATGGAATTTTAATAGGTACACATCACCGCGATTTTCAGTTTAATGTTATTCCTTGCCCTTTTGTGGTTGCTGCTGATATTGTTGGACAAACGACTACTAATAACGGTCAGGGCACTGGTTATTGCAATGGATTTACCATTTCATTTGCTAACAACAGTTATAATGGCACTACTTATCACTGGGATTTTGGAGATCCTAATACACTAGCAGATACCTCTAATTTATATAACCCAACCTATACTTTTCCTGCTCCAGGTTCTTATACGGTTACACTGATTGTAAATCCCGGAAGTAATTGTGGCGATACAGCTTATAAGGTTTTTCAGGTATATCCATTGTTATCTCCAGATTATTTAGCTCCTAGTAGTCAATGTTTTTTAGGAAATAGTTTTAACTTTAATGGTGGAGGGCAATATCAAGGTAATGGCACATTTACATGGAATTTTGGTTCAAATGCTGCTCCTCAAACAGCTAATACGGCTTCCGTCTCAAACGTAGTGTTTAATGCTCTAGGAACTTATTCGGTATCATTTACGGTTGCCGAAAATGGATGCACCGCTACTGTAACTAAAACTATTGAAGTGTGGCAAAACCCCATAGCAGATATTGGTAATTTCACAACGGGTGGTTGTGTGCCTTTAACGGTTACATTTACAAATCAAAGTACAGCCGCATCAGGAATGAGTTTCTTGTGGGAATTTGGAGATGGCTCTACTTCAACTCAACAAAATCCAACTTACACCTATACTCAAACAGGTGTTTATACAATCACTTTAACAGCTATTACCAATCAGCAATGTATTGATACAAGTAAAGTAAGTTCAGTAAGTAGTATTACAGTTGTTTCAGTTCCAGATTTACAACTTAGTGTGTTATCACCACTTGGACAATGTTTTGATAACCATAGTTATAATTTTCTAGGTACTACTCAGGCTCAAGGAACTTATTCATTAAATTGGGATTTTGGACTTAATGCCACACCTCAAACAGCTTCGGTTAGTGCCGTATCTAATGTCGTTTATAACGCTCCAGGCACATATACGGTGAATTTTTCTGTTAATCAAGATGGTTGTTTGGCACTTAAAACACAAACTATTGATGTATGGCAAAATACCATTGCAGACATTGGTTCATATCCTTTTGAAGGTTGCGACCCACTAGTTGTAACATTTACTAATCAAAGCACTGCTTCTTCTTCAATGAATTATTTATGGACATTCAGCGATGGTAGTACTTCTACTTCTCAAAACCCAACACATGTTTTTACACCACCAGGAAATTATGGTGTAAGTTTGACGGTTATCTCTACAGGTAACTGTGTGGATACAAGTGTAGTTAGCACCATCCACCCAATTATAGTCTATCCAAAACCAGATGCTAGTTTTAGTGTTTCTTATATTGATGCCGACATACAATGTTTAGATTTATCATCTAACGATGTGGAAGCTTGGCATTATAATTTTGGGGACGGCCAATTTTCTACCTCTCAAAACCCAAGTCATACATATACTCAAGCAGGTACATTTGAAGTTGTTTTAATGGTTAGCAATCAGTTTGGTTGTACTGATACTACAAAGGCACCCATTGAATCAAACCCTGTCTTTGTATTTTGGATACCCAATGCATTTACCCCTAAAAAACCAGATGGTTTGAACGATGTTTTTAAACCTATAGTGATAGGGGTTGATGAATACACATTTACCATATTTGATAGATGGGGAGAGAAAATATACGAAACCCACGATTTAAATGAAGGATGGGATGGAACTTATAAAAATAATCCTTGCCAACAAGATGTTTATATATGGAAATGCACTTTTAGAAATATGGTTTCTGGAGAACATGAGTCTCATGTTGGGCATGTTACCTTATTGAAATAATACCTATTAATAGTCATTTGTTCATAATACAAATTATGAAATAATTTTTTAGGCATATTTTTTCTTTTTTTTGTTATAACATGAACTCTTTATTATCAAAAATACGCGATAAACATGCTTTATGGTATAAAGGTATGGTATTCGCCTTTAGTGTAATTTTATGCACCTACTTATTACCTAAAGATGAAATTATAGTTCATTATAAAATTCAAACCGGTGATGTATGGCTTTACGAAGATTTAGTATCAACTATTGATTTTGTTGTGAAAAAATCTGAACAAGAACTTAATCAAGAGGCACAATCTAATAAACTTAGCGAAGCTTATTACAGAAAAACAGATGGAAATTCGGAAACCATTATCAATACATTAAAGCAACATTTTAATTCTCAACAAGTACAAAAACTCAAACAATTCTTAGACAGTATTTACCAAATAGGCGTATATATTCCAAGTTCAAATCTTTCAACTCAAAATTCTACAATGTATGTTGTAATAGATAATGAAGTTACTTCAACCACTAGTTCTCAATTTATAAATCAACTCCATATTAAGTCTTTATTAACGAATATTATTCCTAGACAAGAATTAGTAGATTCAGTCTATACATTAATTCAGGCTAATGTGGTTTACGATGAACTTTTATCAGCGGAATTACACGAAGAAAAGACCGAAGCAAAATATATTTTTAAAACCAAGTTAAATAAAGGCGATGTTATAGTTCATAAAAACGACATAGTAAGCGAAGAACAATTACAAACAATAACTAGCTATCAAGACGCTATACAGGAATTAAGCAATCAACGTTCACAAACTTTAATTATTGCAGGCCAATTCTTAGTTTGTACAATTGTAATGGGAATCATGATGCTATTTTTAGCATTTTTTAGAAAGCCCATCTTTAGTCAAAACACACAGGTAACATTTATCTTTATGAATATTATGATGGTAATAGTAGCTACTAGCCTTGTAGCTACTTATCGCGAGAATTATATTTATGCAGTACCTTTTTGTTTATTACCCATTTTAATTAGGGTATTCTTTGATAGTAGAACATCCTTATTTACATTCTTAAATATTGTATTGATAACTGCCTTTTATACAGAAGATAAATTTGAATTTATTTTTATTCAACTCATAGCAGGAATAAGCACTATATTTAGCGTTGCAGACATGGGGAAACGTTCTAAGCTTTTTACTTCTGCATTACTTACTTTTATATTTTACATATTAGCTTTTATAGCCTATAACTTAGTAAATAATACCACTTCAGCTATTTATGTAAAACAAAACTATATTAATTTCTTAATTAGTAGTTCCTGTGTGTTATTTGCGTTTCCGTTAATCTTAATCTCAGAAAAGTTATTTGGTTTTGTGTCTGATTTTACTCTTTTAGAATTATGCGATCTTAATTCTCCTTTACTTCGACAGTTATCACAAAAAGTGCCAGGTACATTCCAACACTCTCTTCAAGTGGCCAACCTTGCCGAAGAAGCTTGCTATAAAATAGGTGGAAATCCTTTGTTAGTAAGAACAGGTGCAATGTATCACGATATAGGAAAAATGAACCATCCACGTTTTTTTACCGAAAATCAAGTAGGAGAAATTAGTCCACACGAAGATTTACAACCCGAGGAGAGTGCACAAATCATTATTAGTCATGTTATAGAAGGTATTGAGATTGCTAAAGCAAATAAGTTGCCTGAAGTGATTATTGATTTTATCAGAACCCATCATGGCACAACATTAACTCGTTATTTTTTACATAACTATAAAAAAGAACATGAGGGTGAAAAAATAAACGAAGATTTATTTAGATACCCAGGACCAATTCCATATAGTAAAGAAACCGCTATACTTATGATGGCTGATGGCGTAGAAGCATCATCACGTAGTTTAAAAAAATATGATGCAGTGAGTATCGATGAATTAGTGGATAGAATTATCAATTATCAAATTGACGAAAATCAATTTATCAATTCAGATATAACGTTTAGAGATATTAAGGAGATCAAAAAAATATTCAAGAAACGCTTGATGAATATATATCATGTAAGGATTGAATATCCAAGAGTTTAGCTTTGCAAATAAGATTATAATAATTAGTTTGACATTGCGCGCTATATTATGTTCTATGAGTTATTACAGTTCAATTATATTTTTTAACGTTTTAACTCCAAATTTCGATGCCCAATATTTAGCGAGGTAAATTTGCTCAGACTGATGTGGTGTAGGAATTAAGGTGATTTGTTTTTTCTGTAAGTGATGCAAATCCATTAAAGTGCTATAGCCACTACGACAAATAATATGTTGTGCAGCACAAATTAATTTAGAAAGCGTGGCCGAATTAGGCATGTCGTAATACTTTATATTCGTACTAATAGAGGAAGTTATAGGTATTTTGGTGCCTCTTACAATAACGATATTTTTAGTAGATAGGTTTGCTACCTTCAGAAATTGTTCTTCAAGTTGAGTTCTTAGTGGTTCAGGTCCCGATAATAAGTATAGAAAATCAATTTGGTCTTCAATAGTTTCGGTTACCAACTCCAAGCGACTTAAAGGTTCAATGTATTTTACTTGCAATTTGTTTTTATTACGAGACAACTCTCCAGCCAAAGATAGATAATCGTCTTCGTAATCTGGCACCCATATCTCTTGAAATGGTAACATATAGCGACGATGAATCATAGTGGCTATTTTTGAAAAAACACCAGCTTTAATTTGAAGTTGGTGAGTAATGTATATGTTATGCGTATACTTATTCCATAAACCAAAACGATTATCGCTTATCACAACATCAATCTTGTATTGTTTAACATAAGATGCTAACTGTTGGCGTTCGCGCTTAATGACTTTTAAAATACGCGTACTATCTAATGCTAATTTTAAACTAAGTGGTAATAATTTAGAATAACAAATATTATATGGTTCAATAATTACTTTTTTAATTTGCGGGAAATGCTCCTCAAAAACAGGTTGTGTTGTTGGTGTAACACCAATGATGATATTATTGTGCTTAGCCAATTTTTGAATTAAAGGCACACACCTAGTTGCATGGCCAAGCCCCCAATCTAAAGCTGCAATAAATATGTTTTTATTTTCAATGATATACAAATCTAATTAAAGTTTTGTTAGCTCTTATGCTTTTTAATGCGTAAAGCAATATTTACACAACAAAATTTTATCTTTGCTTTAATGTCTATCACCAATCATATACAAGCCATCATAAAAACATTACCCGAATCACCAGGTGTATATCGTTTTTATGATACCGACCAGAACTTACTATATGTTGGGAAGGCTAAAAATTTAAAAAAACGAGTTAGTTCATACTTTACCAAAGAACATGATAATGCGCGATTGAGGTTAATGGTAAAGAAAATAGCGGATATAAAAACCATAAAGGTTGATACCGAAATGGACGCTTTGCTTTTAGAAAACAACTTAATAAAAAGTCTTACGCCACGCTACAATATTATGTTGCGCGATGATAAAACTTACCCTTGGATTGTTATCAAAAATGAGCGTTTTCCTAGAGTGTTTTATACCAGGCAACTCAAAAAAGAAGACAAAGAATATTATGGTCCTTTTCCTTCTGTTACAACTATGCATATTTTATTAGATTTAATAAAACAGTTATATCCTTTGCGAAATTGCACACTTGATTTAAAGCAAGAATATATTGATGCAGGTAAATTTAAAACTTGTTTAGAGTATCAAATTGGAAAGTGTAAAGCGCCTTGTGTAGGCAACCAAACACAAGCTGATTACGATGAAAGTATAACTCATATTAGAGAAATTATAAAAGGCGATATTAATTTTGCTATTCGAGATTTAAAAAAACTAATGTTGCATTGCGCAGAAAAATTAGAGTTTGAACAAGCAAATAGTATAAAGAAAAAAATAGAATTGCTTGAAAAATATCAAAGTAAATCAACTATAGTACATCCGTCAATTACAGATATTGATGTGTTTACGATAATAAGCGACGATAAAACTGCATACATAAATTTTTTAAAGGTAATGAATGGAACCATCATTCAAGCACAAACCTTGGAGTTTAAAAAGAAGTTAGATGAATCCGACGAAGAAGTTCTTGTGTTTGCCATTCATGAAATTAGAACTCGCTACCATTCTAAAAGCAAAGAAATATTAGTGCCTTTTAAACCCGAATTTGAATTTGAGCAAGCTAAATATTTGATACCAAAAATAGGTGACAAAAAGCACCTCCTCGATTTAAGTTATAAAAATGCCGAAGCATTTAAAAAAGAAAAAGAAAAACAATTAGCCATTATTGATCCTGAAAGACATGTAGATAGAGTGATGCAACAAATGATGAAAGATTTGCGCATGAAAGAAGAACCAAGGCGAATAGAAGGTTTTGATAATTCTAATTTTCAGGGAGAATTTGCAGTAAGTGCAATGCCAGTTTTTATAGATGGTAAACCGGCCAAAAAAGAATACCGTCATTTTAATGTAAAAACAGTAACAGGGCCTGATGATTTTGCTACGATGGAGGAAGTAATTTATAGACGATACTCCAGAGTGTTAGAAGAAAATCTACCGTTACCTCAACTTATTGTTATAGATGGAGGAAAAGGACAATTAGGTGCTGCCATAAATAGTTTACGAAAACTTAACTTAATGGGTAAAGTAACTGTAATAGGCATTGCCAAAAGATTAGAGGAGATTTATTTTCCTAACGATTCCATACCCTTGTATTTAGATAAGCGCTCAGAAACACTTAAAGTTATACAACACATTCGCGATGAAGCGCACCGTTTTGGAATTACACACCATCGTAATAAACGAAGCAGAGAAACATTTAAAACCGAACTTTCGGAGATAAAAGGTGTGAGCAATAAAACCGCCCAAAAACTACTCACCGAACTTAAATCGGTGAAACAAATAAAAGAAGCAACCCTAGCTGAATTAAGCGTATTAGTTGGGAATGCTAAAGCAAAATTGATATATGATTTTTTTAAAAATCAAGAAAATACTTAAAAACTCGTATCTTTGCCCATGGCAAATGGCAAACTCATTATATTTTCAGCTCCATCTGGTTCAGGTAAAACAACCATAGTCAAACACCTGCTTAAGGTTTTTTCTAATAATTTAGAATTTTCTATATCTGCCACAAGTCGCGAAAAACGTGGGCAAGAAGAAAATGGGAAAGATTATTATTATTTAACTACCGAAGAGTTCAAATCAAAAATTTCGGCAAATGAATTCTTAGAATGGGAAGAAGTATATGCGGGTGTTCATTATGGCACTTTAAAAAGTGAAGTGGATAGAATTTGGGCAAAAGGTAAACATGTTATTTTTGATATAGATGTGGAAGGTGGTTTAAATTTAAAAAAACAATTTGGAGATAAGGCCTTAGCTGTTTTTGTGATGCCACCAAGTATTAAAATTTTAGAAGAACGTTTAAATTCAAGAAGTACTGATAGTCCCGAAAGCATAGCTCGCAGAGTAGAAAAGGCCGAAAAAGAACTTAAAACAGCCGATTTATTCGATGTGTTTATATTAAACGAAATATTAGAAGATGCTTTAGTAAAAGCAGAAAAAATTGTAAGTGATTTTATTAATAAATAAAATTATTATACTGATTATCAAATAGTTACAAAATATTAGTATTATATCTCTATTTTTTTGGGTTACTATTTTAAAGTGTAGGTATAAATGTTCAAATAACTTAAACAAACAACATTAAAATCTAAAAAAATGAAAAAAGTATTCGCTATTATCGCTGTTGCATTAGTTGCTTCAACTGTAGTTTCTTGTGGTCCTTCTGCTGAAGAAAAAGCTAAAATCGAAGAACAAGCTAAAAGAACTGCTGACTCTATCACTGCTGCTTTAAACGCTAGTTTAGAAAGCGCTATGACTGAAGCTGCTCCTGATTCAACAGCTACTCCTGATTCAGCTGCTGCTGCTGCACCTGCTGCAACTGAAGCTCACTAAGAATTTGTGTTTAGTTAGGAAAGTCCGTGTGTCTTAGGATGCACGGGCTTTTTTTATTTGTGCCAAATAATATTAAATCAACGGTGGTTTACCGAAAATGGTTATTTTTGTAATTCGACAAAAATGCCAACATAATATAATGAAATTCATCTTTTTATATATCTCAATTCTATTTTTTAGTTTAATTCCATTCTCCAAAGCTCAGATTTTATATTCCGAATCGTTTAATGGCTTAAGCTTAAATACAGCTACTTATTCTGTAAACGGTGCCACAAAAACCTTCGGCTATAATGATGTGCCTTCTACAATGTTTACTATTAATGATGGAAATTTAATTGCTGATACTACCAGTGGAAACTACCCTTTTCATGCTAATGGCCAAAAACAAAAAGCTTGGCTGGCTTATCAAGAGGCTAATCAAACAGATACATTTGCCGTTTCTACATCGTGGCTTAATCCTATAGGTAATGCAGCTGCTTGGTTAATTACTCCTACTATTTCAAATATTGCGGCAAATACCGTTTTAACTTGGGAATCTGTTTCGCCTGATACAGCAAATGCTGATGGCTATGAGGTGTATGTAAGTACCGTTACAAGTTCTACCCCAACTGTGAATGATTTTCAGGTTTTAATATTTAGTACCTTAACTGAACCATCCACTTGGCAAAAACACGGCTTATCGCTTGGCGCTTTTGCAGGTCAATCAATTCGCATTGCCTTTAAAAATATGTCATCAAATAAATACCAACTATGGTTAGATGATATTAAAATAGAAAACATAACGAATGCTTATGATGCTTCGGCAGTTGCCCACCACATCTATAAGTATTCAACTATTAATACTAATAATGTCATAACAGCTACCTTTAAGAATAATGCTTATACTCCAATAAGCAATCTAGACATTAATTATCAATTGAATAATGGTACGATTATTACTGAAACTAAAATTTTATCACCAGCTTTAAATTATCTAGAGAGTAGAGTACTTACTTTTTCCATGCCATTTAATTCATCAACAGCAGCATATAACGATTTTAAAATATGGACAGGAAATATCAATGCTCAAGCAGATCAAAACCATACGAACGATACTATTACTGGAAACATAACACTTGCAACCTCAACTCCAGTAAAAAACATTTTAGTAGAACCAGTAATAGGAGCTAGAGATGCTTGGTCGCCGGACACCTATTTAAAATTAAAAAATATTGCTTCAACCGATTCAAATGTTATTATTGCAGCGCATCATCAACAAGACAACATGTCTTCCTTTTCAAGCTCTGCGCTTATCACCGATTTTAGCGCTGATTATAACCAAACACTCATAGATAGATATTATTTTCCAAGTCAATATAAAGCTTTAATTTCTTCAACAGAAGCAAGTACTTTAATTGCCCAACGATTTGCTATGAAAGTTCCTGCAACAGTAACACTTACCAATATTACTTACGATACCATTACACGCCAAATAAATGCCACAGTTTCTACAACATTTTATGCGGATGTAAAAGGAAATTACCTTCTAAACTTATACGTTAAAGAAAATAACGTTTATGGACCAATGGCTGATAGTAGTGATAATGGCTGGAATCAGTACAATGCATTTTATAATATTCCTGCATCTGTTTATTATCAATATGGTAATTATGATAGCGGTAGCGATGAATATATTATGAGTGCTGCTTCTTATAAACATCAATATGTAATTGACACAATGTTGTCCACTACTTATGGCGCAACAGCTGGTATTCCTGTATCGGGTTCTACGATTGGGCAAACCTACACACTCAGTTATACTTACACATTACCTATAGCTAGTATGGGTGAGTTTAGATATAATGCCGATAATATATACTTGATAGGAACATTAAGCGAGTATGGGACAAATATTACTGATAAAACAATTTTAAATTGCGCTGAAGTTAAATTAACATCAAAACCTGAAACAATGGTTGGGTTAAGTGAATATACGCTCCATAATGTTGGGACTAAATTATATCCAAATCCAACCTCAAACGCTTGTTTTGTGCAATTTACACTTCAAACAGATGAACTTATTAGCTTTGAGATTTATAATACACTAGGTGAATTAATCTCTATTGAATCACAATTTTATTCAGCAGGCAATGTAAAACACCCTTTAAGTATTGAGCATTTGCCAACAGGTAATTATTATGTAAGGATGATTTTAAAAAATCAAAAACTTACTAAAAAATTAATTGTTATTAAATAAATTATGATTGTAGTAACAGGTGCCGCAGGCTTTATAGGTAGTTGTTTAGTTTCTAAATTAAACTATCAAGGTTATAAAGATTTAATTTTGGTAGATGATTTTTCACAGATTCAAAAAAAAGAAAATTATCAATCTAAATCTTTTCATCAACTTATAGAGCGTACCGAGTTTTTAAGTTGGTTTGAAAACAATGCTACTCATGTTAATTTTGTTTTTCATATAGGCGCAAGAACCGATACTACGGAATTTAATGTTGAGTTATTTAATCAACTCAATTTACATTATACTCAATCTATATGGCAAACCTGTTCTAAACATCAAATTCCTTTAGTGTATGCCTCATCGGCTGCAACATATGGTTTAGGCGAATTTGGATACGATGACAATGAACAAAATATTCCTTTATTAAAACCATTAAATCCTTATGGAGATAGTAAGAATGATTTTGATAAATGGGCGCTCTTACAAAAACAAACACCTCCTAAATGGGTAGGCTTTAAATTTTTCAATGTATATGGGCCTAATGAATTTCACAAGGGCAGAATGGCATCTGTGATTTTTCATTCATTTAATCAGATAAATGAGAAAGGGCAAGTAAAATTATTCCGCTCTCATAATCCTAATTATACAGATGGCGGACAATTACGCGACTTTGTATATGTAAAAGATGTGGTGAATGTACTTTACTTCGCCTTTACGCAATCTTTAAAAAGTGGTATTTATAACTTAGGTAGCGGTAAGGCTCGTACATTCTTAGATTTAGCTAAAGCAACTTTTAAAGCACTTGGTAAAGAAGCAAACATTGAATTTATAGATACACCAATTGATATACGCGACAAGTATCAATATTTTACCGAAGCCAATATGAGTAAACTTAAGGCACAAGGCTATCAACAAGAGTTTTCGAGTTTAGAAGATGGTGTGCATGATTATGTTACCAATTATTTAATTGGAAAACGTTATTTTTAGATTAAATTCTCTGAAACACTTTTTCCGAAATTAATCAATCACAATTCTATTATTACCCATTTAATTTAAAAAAATGAGGCTGTTATTAAGACACAGCCTCATTAGGTTATAAAAAATTATTTTTTCATTAGGAATACGTGACCTAGTTTTTGATATTGCTTACCAAGTTCGTCTTTAAAATAGATTTTATACACATAAGCATCTTGTTTTAAAATTGGGCCAGAGTTATTTTTTCTTCCATTCCAGAATAAGTTAACATCATTTGTTTTATAAATCATTTCACCCCATCTATCAAAAATATATAATTGGAAAGTGGAATAATCTACTCCTGTTGGTGGTAAGAAAATTTGAAACACATCATTCAATCCATCTCCATTACCTGGAGTAAATGCGTTTGGCACATATAACACCACATCTGGTTTCACAAAAATCACAATAGACGTATCATCTACACATCCGTGATTAGTCGTCGCAATTAATGTAACCGTATAATCTCCAGAGTTAGCAAACAAATATGACTCATTAATATTTGTGCTTGAATATAATCCACCAATATTCCAATTATATGTATTATCTGCCAATACAGTTGAAGTATTTGTAAACTCAACCTGACCATCTACTACTGTTGTTTCAGTTAATGATGGGTCAAAAGAGGCAACTGGCATTGGATAAACATCAATGGCACTTGTAGCAGTGCTTGTGTCTTTACATCCTACATTATCTGTATAAGTAATAGTTGCTGTATAAGTTCCCGGAACTGTATAAGTATGTGTTACAGATAATCCAGTAGCTGTATTACCATCACCAAAATCCCACACCATAGTTCCAGTATTAACAGTAGTTGAACTATAATTAATAGTTACTGGATTACAACCTTGTGTGATATTTGGAATTGCATTAGCCTCTGGTTTAGGATTTACTACAACCTCCATAGTAGCTGTACTTCCGCAATATAATAATGGAGAAGGATTCGTTGAATATGTCAGCACATGTGTTCCAGCACCCGCCGAGGCTGGTGTAAATGTATCTGATGAAACACCGGCACCCGTCCATGTACCTCCAGGAAACTGAGTGAGTGGTTGTAAATTAGTTGAAGCATCATAAATGCAATTTGGTCCAACGGTTCCTGTTATAACCGCTGGTACAAATTGTACAACGGTGATACTAGTTGTTTCGGTAGCTGAACAAGTAGAAGAACCCACCGTGTAGGTATAGGTATTATTTCCAACACTTGCTGTGCTTGGATCAAATGATCCGCTAGCTGAAATTCCATTACCAGCTACCCAAGTTCCACCGCTAGGTGTTACAGACATGGTAACTATCGAACCATTTGAGCAATATGGACCTACTGACGTGATAGTAGGTTGAGTAGCAGAATTTACTTGAACACTTATTGTATTAGAAGATGGACAAAGTGAAGTAGTAGGGGTTGAATTTGTACTATATGTGAGTGTATGGGTTCCGGCACCCGATACAGTAGGGTCAAAAATATTACCTGTAACACCTGGCCCCGACCAAACACCAGTTCCTAAAGTAGAAGTTGTTAACGCGGTAGATAAATCAACTGTACTTGCTGGTAAACACATAGGGTTAACCGTTCCACCAATAGTAGATGGCACATATTGTTCAATAGAAACTGTTGTATTTCCTATAGAAGCACAGGAACCTGTTCCAATAGAATAAGTATATGTATTATTACCAACAGTAGCTAATGACGGTGTTAAAACTCCAGCAGAAGTAACACCAACACCAGACCAAGTTCCACCCGTTGGAGTAGCTGTTAAAGTAATTGCGGTTGCATTATTTGTACAAAATGGGCCTACAGGTGTAACAGTTGCAGGAACAGGAACAATCACGTTTACAGTAGAACTTTGTGTTTGCATACAATTTGTTTGACCAATTGGTTCTACTTGTACATTATATACAGTTGTAACTGTTGGGTTAGCAATAGTTGTATAAGTATTTGTTGGATTTAAACCTGTTGTTGGTGTCCAAGTATAACTAAATAAAGAAGGGTTTGAACCGCCACAATTACCAAATCTAATATTTGGACGATACGTTGTATTTGGTGTATAACCTGAAGATGTTGTATAAGGACAAGCCACAGTTACATCACTATTAAACCATCTTACTGAATTAAATGGTGTTGCAGTATAATATGTTGATGAGTTATTTGTATAAGAAGCCGTAAGATCATTACATACGTCCACTAAGATGTTAGATACCCCATCCCATTCATAAGCAACAGGGAAGTTATAGGTGTTCCATCCAACCACTACATTAACCGAAGGTGCGCTATACACTTGCGTTAACCCCACATTATCAAATGCAGTAGAAGTACCAAGGTCATTCACATTTGTACACTTCATCTTAATGGTAAAATTAGGATAAGTGGTTGTTCCAGCCGTCATTGCCACATTCCAAGCAATACTCGAAATTTTGCCTGGCTGAACACCCGCTGCCAATAGTTCGCTAGCAAGATATAGAATCTGATGTCTTGAATTTTTATACCAGTTACCATAAATTGCTGGATAAGAAGTTGAACTATTTATTTGAGTTCCATTTCCAATAGTAATTAAATTAGGAGTTGTACATCCGCCACTTCCAGATAAACCACATGTTGCGGGTGTTGTGTTCCCAAAATTTACGGTTAATGATGTGCTTAAAGGTGTACAAATTACAGTATTTGTTGGAGTTAAGGTAAAAGTATATACAAAAGGATTTACCGTAAAAGTAGTGTTATACAAACATTGTCCATCAAATACAGTTGCACTATAAGTTCCAATAGATAACCCTGTTATACTATCTTTTATTGCCGAAGTATTATTCAGTGTATGGCTATAACCACCTGGTCCTGTAACAGTATAACTATATGGTGCTGTAGCGGCAGTTTGTAAATTAATTACAGCATACGAATTATTATTTCCAGGACAAATGCTCTTAATGTTACTAGCATATATGTTTCCACCTGGTTGTTGAGTTAAAGTATATTTAATAGAATCTTTACACCCACTAGCCGTTGTATAAACTAAGAAATATTGTGCACCATTTACCGGATTATTAATTGTTAAAGAGGAACTTGTTGCACCAGGTATAACGGCAAGTGGTGAAGCTGTGTACCAAGTGTAATTTGTACCTCCATTTTTGGTAATCCAAGCAACAGTTCCACAATAAGGCGCTTGTAAGCCATAAAAAGCTGGTGCGCTAATTCCTACATTCACGGTTGTGGTAGCAGATCCACACATTGGTGAATTTACGATAACTGTGTAGTTTCCAGGAGCTAAGCCTGTTGCAGTTTGCGTTGTTCCTACCTGTGTTCCCAAACTATTAATCCATTGATAACTATACCCTAAGCTACTCCCCGTTGCATTAACATACGCCGTACCACTAAATCCATTAGGGCAAGATGGTGTTGAGCCAACTCCAGTAATACTCACCGTAGTAACTGAAATAGTAGTTTGAAAAGAGCTTAAACAACCATTTGGGGCTGTTACGTTACAAGTAAATACTTGACCAGCCGATACCGGACTAATCGTTGCTGTCATTGCGTTTCCACCATTAGCAATACTTATTGGTCCACCTGGTCCTACCCATTGATAAGTTGAATATCCAGCAGGTGCTGTTAATACGGAAGCATTAGAACCAGCACAGAAACTGGCTACAGCTCCACCTTGACTACATTCTGCATCAACATAAGCGTACCCCCAATGTCCACCCTGTGCACAACCTCCTACATAAAACTCTACATTAACTGCTGTAATGGATGGGTAATTAGTAAAATCAAAAGCATAAGTAGCCCATTTTCTATACATAATATCAAATCCAATAACAGAATTTGTCCAGGTTGGATCATACATAGGAGAAGCAGTATTTGTTAAACTAGCATTACATGTTACTGTGTAAACCGAACAACCTGGAACTGGATTTCCATTTTGGTCTGTAACTTTAACAGAAAAATAAGGTTGATCGTCTGCTGTATGGCTACCATTTTGTAAAACCAATGCATAAGAAACAGAAAATGATTTATTATTAGGATTTAGAGTCATTAAGTAATTGAGTTTACTAGCTCTATAATTAGCAACCGCACCATTCATTCTAACTGAAGAAGGTGCTCCAAATGGACTAACAAGTTGAATTTCAGAAACTGTTTGTGTTCCTACAACTTTACAAGCAATAGAATCCCAACCAACACAATTAGGATAAATACTATTGGTGGCAGGAGTTGTCATAATTGTGTGATAATTAGTTGTATTTGTTAGTCCAACGTTATTACCAGCGCCATTCATGATTGTAGCACCAGTTTGATTATATATTGGGAAAGGTGCCCCTACTCCTCCGTTTGTAACAGAACCATATCCACCTGTCCAGTTGGTGAAGTTTAGTTGTTCGAATCCAGCATTAGGACAATAAGCATTTTGAGGAGTATTATTGGGAGGAGTAATTGTTTTAAAAATGGAACCATTATTTCCATTCACATATATGGTTCCCATATCATACACATCAGTACTATTGTGAGTTGATGCAGACGCATGTCCCTTATGGGATAAGTAATCAGCATGTAAAAACTTAACATATCCTTCAATGTCTGATTGAGGAATACCCTTTTCTTTAGCTGTTTGGTAAGCAGCTTTAATGTCAAAACCATCTGGTAATTGCGACAAAATAATTTTTGAAGAAAATAAGAAGATTAGTAATAACAATACGTGTTTCATTTGATCATAATTTTAAACCGTAAAGTTACAACAAAATCAGATGAAAAAAGAACAGTTTACTCATTAAAACTGTACTCCTACGAAGTCAAACTACTCTAAATCATTTAAGAGATGACAGGAGGAGGTTCCATCACATGTTTACAAGCCTTACAAGTTCTTAATTCTAAGGAATTATAGAACTTATGAAACACGCTTTGAAACTGGGTTGTAATATCTTTTAATTCAAATTTTTCTTCAAATAATGGATGGTTACATTTCTCGCAAAACCACATTAAACCATCCATTTCGCCAGGACGGCGTTTGCGTTCCATTACTAACCCTACTGTATTTGGCCCACGTTTTGGGTTATGAGGAACTTTGGGAGGCAATAAAAAGATATCTCCTTCTTTAATTGGCACATCCACTGCCTTGCCATTTTCTTGAATTTGAACGGTTATATCGCCTTCCAATTGATAAAAAAATTCTTCGCTTTCATTAAAGTGGTAATCTTTTCTGGAGTTTGGGCCGCCCACTACCATTACTATAAATTCTGTATCTTTATATACCACTTTATTATTTACAGGTGGTTTTAATAAGTGGCGGTTTTCATCAATCCACTTTTTAAAGTTAAATGGTCGGGTGATACTCATATTTAGCAAGATTAAAGTTAATTAATTCCCTGGGAACTTCGCTTTTCTTTTCTCCAAAAACGCATCAACTCCTTCTCTAAAATCAGCTGTTCCAAAACTCTTTCCAAACTCCTCAATTTCAACTTCATAGCCATTTAATTTAGAGTTATATCCAGCATTTATTACTTTTATTGCCGTTTTAATAGCAACAGGCGATTTAGAAGCTATTTTAGAAGTGATTTCGAAACATTTATTAAGCAATTCTTCAGGTGTTGTAACATAGTTTACTAATCCCCATTTAAAAGCATCTTCTGCTACTATCATATCGGCTGTAACAATCATCTCAAAAGCTTTTCCTTTACCAACCAATTGTGCCAATCGTTGAGTTCCACCATAGCCAGGTATTACACCCAAACTTACTTCCGGTAAGCCCATTTTAGCATTATTACTAGCCACACGAATATGACAAGCCATAGCTAATTCTAATCCTCCACCAAGTGCAAAACCATTTACGGCAGCAATAACTGGTTTAGAATAGTTCTCTATAAAATTAAATATTTTAAAATGACCTATAGAACTTAACTGTTTACCTTCCTCAACACTAAAATTGGAAAACTCGGCAATATCTGCGCCAGCAACAAAGGCTTTATTTCCAGAGCCCGTGATAATAAGTGCATGCACCTCTTTATTATTTTCAGCTTCAACTAGCGCTTCATGTAATTCCTCAATAGTTTGTTTATTTAATGCATTTAGTTTATCTGGACGATTAATTGTAAGAACTAAAACATTATTTTTTATCTCAGCAGTTATATTTTCTAAAGCCATTTCTACAGTCATTTTCAATTAAATTTAGTTGCAACAAATATAATACGATATGTATGGATTACATAAAAAGTTATTAACCACCTCCGCAAAGCTCATAAAACCTGATAAAAACAAAAAACCTGTTTGGGATTTCAAACAGGTTTTTTGTTAAATAACAATTTCGTCTTGGTCTTTATTAAAAAAGTGATATTCCATAAAGGCATAACTGTTAGAGCTAATAATTTTAACCCATTGTTTATGCTCAAAGTACCATTTCCATTGCTTGCTTCTTAAAAAGCCTTTTTGTTTTAAGAATCCTTCGATGTAAGGATGAACACACAATGTAATATTTTTAGCAGCTTGTTCTTTAATAATAAATCGTAAGGCAATCTCAATTTGTTCAACAAACAAAATACTTGGCTGAACTTTACCACTTCCGTTACAACTTGGGCAACTCTCTAAAACCTCCACATTTACCTCTGGGCGCAAACGCTGACGGGTAATTTGAATAAGTCCAAACTTACTTGGTGGCAAAATATTATGTTTTGCTCTATCTGATTTCATTTCCTCTTTTAATTTATCAAAGAGTACTTTTCTATTTTCGGGATCGTGTAAATCAATAAAATCAACAACAATTATACCGCCCATATCACGAAGTCGTAACTGACGAGCTACCTCAACAGCTGCTTCTAAATTAACCTCTAAAGCGTTTTCTTCTTGCGATTTATCACTTTTTGCTCTATTACCGCTATTTACATCAAATACATGGAGCGCCTCTGTGTGTTCAACAATAAGATATGCACCACTTTTCATAAACACTGTTTTCCCAAACAATGATTTGATTTGGCGGTCGATGCCAAAATTATCGAAAATAGGCACTTTGCCTGTATAATGCTTTAAAATATCTACTTTATCAGGCGAAATGGTTTTGATGTACGATTTTAAATCAGTAAACACTTCTTCACTATTCACATGAATTGCATTAAAAGAAGCGTTTAAAAAATCTCTTAAAATGGCGTTAGTTCTATCAACCTCACCCAATACTCTATACGGAGGCTCTGCAGTTTGTAAAGCCTTAAAACATGTGTCCCATTTAGATACTAAATCTGCCATATCGGCTTCAATATCAGCAACCGATTTGCCTTCGGCAACTGTACGAATGATTACACCAAAATTTTTAGGTTTAATACTTTGTACTAATGATTTTAATCGTGTTTTTTCTTCACTACTTCTTATTTTGGAAGAAACAGAAATTTTATCTGAGAAAGGTATTAATACAATATATCTACCTGCAATAGAAATTTCTGTGGTAATTCGAGGCCCTTTAGAAGATATAGGTTCTTTAGCAACCTGAACTAATACATATTGTCCACTTTTTACAGCATCATTTATTTTGCCGTCTTTATTTATGTCAGCTTCATTTTTAAAATACATTAAGTTGCTTACGCTCTGTTTGCCAGAACGAACAGCCTCTACGTATTTAAAAATAGAATTAGCTTGAGGGCCTAAATCTAAATAATGCAAAAATGCATCTTTATCATAACCTACATCTACAAATGCGGCATTTAAGCCTGTCATTACTTTTTTTACCCTGCCGAGGTAGATATCACCTACCGAAAACTTTACGTTACTTTTTTCTTTATGTAGTTCTATTAAACGTTTATCGTTTAATAATCCTATAACAACTTCGCCAGGTGTAGAATTTATTACTAGTTCTACATTCACCTTTTAATAATTTTATATTAATATTTTTAGTTTCAATTATATAGATACAAATATCTTACAATTAATAAAAACATTGTAACATATATAAACAACATAAGCAGCAAGGTTTAGTTACCATACTGTTTATGTTGTTAAATTCAAAATTAATAATTAGCTGAGCTAATTATTTTTTCTTATGACGACTTTTTCTCAAACGTTTTTTACGTTTGTGAGTTGCCATTTTATGTCTTTTTCTTTTCTTTCCGCTTGGCATAATCCTATTGGTTTAAAAATTTATATTTATTTAATTGTTTGTTTTTTTAGTTGTTCAATGTATTTTTTTATTTCATTTCTCGCCATGACATCATCTGTTTTAGAAGCATAAACCTCAAGCATCTCTATTGTTTTAATAGTATTACCTTGTTGTTCGTAAGCATCAGCAAGATGTAAATAAGCCTCGATATATAATGAATCAATAGCTAAGACTTTTTCAAATCGTTTAATTGCTTTCTCCCATTGTTGTGATTGTACTGAAAAGAAAGCAAAACTCATTTGCAATTTTACGTTATTACTGTCTAACTTCTCAAGTTCTTTTAATAACGTGATGCCTTGCATTGGATCTTTTCCTCCTTCCACATAACAAGCCGCTAATTGAATTTTGGCATCAAAATCAGTACTGTCTTTTTCAATTGCTTTTTGATAACAGCGTACAGCACTTTGATATAAAATAGGGATTTCATTTTCATCTTTTATAAAACGAATCGCATAGTAATATCTATTTCCAGCCTTATGAAAATCTTCTGCCTTTTGGGTGATATTAGCAGTTTGTTCAACAAAATAAGCTGCAAAATCTGGTCGTTTTAAGTTATCCCAAAATGCGATTATCTCAACAAAAGAGCTATCTGATTGAGTACTTTTTGTTGTTGCCAATAAATCATCGTAATGCGTTTTTTCTTTAATTTCTAAAGCATTAACGGCCTGCTGCAACTGACTTTGTAAATCTTGTACAAGTACCTCTTTACTTTCCAATTTCTGCTTCTCAGCCATTTTTTTAGCTGATGGTGTATTTGGCGCAATAAATAAAAGAACGGATAAAACAACAGCTGTTATTCCTAACCCAATCTGTGTTTTACGTGCGGTTGTCATTAATCAATTTCTCTGTTATCTAATGGTTCGGCAACTTTTACATTTCGCTTAACGCGTTCACTAAACGTTTTAGCTGGCTTAAATGCAGGAATATAGTGTGCAGGAATTACAACAGTCGTATTTTTTGAAATATTACGGCCTACTTTTTCTGCACGTTTCTTTACTACAAATGTTCCAAATCCACGTAGATATACATTTTTTCCTTCGGTCATTGAAGATCGGATGGTTTTCATAAAAGCCTCTACAGTTGTTTGTACAACCACTTTCTCAATGCCTGTTTTTTCTGAAATTTCGTTTACAATATCTGCTTTTGTCATTTACAATATATTTAAAATCAACGATTTAATATTTAAAAATCGGGCGACAAAGATACATTTTTTATTGTAAATGAAAAATTTATTTACCTAAATAAGTACGATTTTGTTAAAAAAAAGGGAAATTAGATTTCTTTGCGCATTCGCGCAACAGGAATTTGGAGTTGTTCGCGGTACTTGGCTACTGTACGGCGGGCAATATTGTACCCTTTATCTTTCAAACTCTCACAAAGTGCGTCATCGGTTAATGGTTTTTTCTTGTTTTCGTTTGAAATTAAATCTTCTAATATCTTTTTAACCTCACGTGTACTCACTTCATCGCCACTATCAGTACCTAATGATTCTGAAAAGAAAAATTTCAGCAATTTTGTTCCATAGGGTGTTTGAACATACTTTTTATTTGCTACCCTTGATACAGTGGAAATGTCAAGATTTACTTTTTCAGCGACATCTTTTAATATCATAGGTTTTAACTTCGATTCATCTCCTGTTATGAAATATTCTTGCTGCAACTCCATAATACAGTGCATGGTTATCGACATAGTTTTATGCCTTTGTTGTAAGGCTTCAATAAACCATTGAGCCGACTCAACTTTATCTTTTACAAATGCTCCTGCTTGTTTAATAGCTTTATCTTTTGCTTTAGAGTACTCCTCTAACATTTGTAAATACTCTTTATTTATTTTTAGTTCGGGCAAATTACGTTGATTAATACTTAATTCGGGTAATCCATCTACTACACTTATATTAAAATCGGGTATTACTTCGGATGTTTGACCTTTATAATCAACTTCTGAATTTCCAGGGCGAGGATTTAATCGCCTTATTTCTTCAATTACATCTTTTAAATCCTCATCGTTTAAATTCAACTTACGAGCAATTTTTTCATAATGCTTTTTCAAGAACTCATCAATCATGTGTTTTACAACTTCAATGGCTAATAATGTTTCTCTTGCTTTTTCTTGTTTTTGTTCGAGTTGGATTAATAAACATTCTTGTAAACTACGCGCTCCAACACCTGGTGGATCAAATGTTTGAATTATGCGCAACACCTCTTCTACTTCTTCCTCTTGAATTGTAAGGCCAGAATTTAGTATAAATGCTCCATAAATTTTATCTAGTTCACGTAAATACCCATCTTCTTCAATCGATCCAATAATAAACATACCAATCATATATTGTCTTTCGGTAAGTTCTTTAAGCCCAAGTTGATTCTCTAATTTGGAACGAAAATCTGGTGACTCTACGACAACTGTTTGAAATTGTTCATCATCAGCACTTCTATTTACTATATCATACTTATAGGAATCTAAATCTCCGTCGGCCATGTAATCTTCTAATTCATAGCCATCGTCAATTTTTGTTATTTCATTTTCATCAGTTCCATAACTGTCATCATCCGTTAAATTATCATCAGTGTTATCAATCTCATCATATTCATTACTCACCTCTTCAGTTTCTGTTTCATTACTATCACTCTCAAGACAAGGGTTCAGTTCTAACTCTTCCTTAATGCGCTGTTCTATCTCAATAGTAGTTAGTTGCAACATTTTTATTAATTGAATTTGTTGCGGAGATAATTTTTGACTAAGTTTTAATCCTTGTATTTGTTTTAATGCCATTGCTATGACAAATATACAAAAAAAAGACTTTTAATAATTGTAATAGGGCGAAATTAGGATATACACTAATACGCCACTAAGAGTTACATATAGCCAAATTGGGTAACTAAATCGTGTAATTTTTTTATGTTTCACGAAATTCTTTTTAAGCGCATAATAAAATGATAAAAGAATGAGTGGAAGAACAATGGCTGCTAAGAAAATATGTGACAATAAAAAAACTAGATATGGAATTCTGCTTCCAGATACCGCAGCTCTTTCTGTATCATCTAAATATCCGTTATGGTTGATGTCGCCATACACGGTATCTGCTATAAAATAATGGGCAGTGATATATGATATGAAAAATAAAGCTGATAAGAAAAAAGCGGTGAGATTTAACTTCTTATGTAGCGCCAATCTTTTAGTCTTAACAGCCCAAAGTGACATGATTAACAATAAGCTACAAGTTGCATTAATACAAGCATTAAGCAATGGCAATTTATATATAAAATCTGGAAATACTTCTGGTGCAGGTAGTACCCTTTTATTTAATATAATAACCACCAAACATATTAAAATACTAATACTTAATATTAATCTAAACGCTTTTGTATCTTGATTCTTATTTTCCCCTTTACTCATATTGAATTGATAAATGTGCCTTTGAATTTGGTAAATGTAATGTCATTAAAAAACAACGTTGCCTCAGTAAATAATTCTCCTTCTAGCTTTGACTGAAAAACAATTTCTATATTCACGGTTTGATGTTGAGTAGGAACTATCATAGCAGTGAATTTAATATTATCTCCTTTTTTAAGGGTTAAGGTTTTTGAAGTCTGTAGTTGTAAAATTTCTTTAATAATTTGCGTTTGACATACTCCTGGCACAACAGGCATCTGTTCAAAATGCCCCTTAAATATGGCATGTTGTTCGTTTAATGCAATTGTAGCCAAAATTTTAGTATCTACTTGCTGAATAGATTTTATAACATAAAAATCATTTAATAGAAAAGTGTCAGTTGTTGTCATTATTCTGTAATAGTATTTAACTCAAAATAAAATTTAATTAAGCCATATTGTTTAGCTCTTGCTTTTGCAAATCCTTCATTAGACATATTATTATAAATTACTTTAGAGTTTAACCTCTTGCCATGATAGGTTTCTTGTTCAACAATATGAAATGTTGTCTTATCTAGGTGCTCCAATGCTACTGACTTTTCTATTTTCAGGTACGTGTTTTGGCGATTCCCCAAGCTAAGTTTTAAGTATGTTTGCTTACTTTTATTAGTACATTTATTAAGCACTTTTCCCTTAATATTTAACAATAATATATTTCTAAAGTTTTCTTTAAGTACTGTAATAATTGCTGGTTTATTTAATGGCTCGAAAACATAATGTGCATTCATACTATCTCCTTTTACTTCAAAATCAAACATTTTCATTCCAAGTTCGGTTACAAAAACAATATGTGCCGTAACACTGTCGGTTTGTTTTACCAATACAATTCCCGTTAAATGATTCTTTAAAACGTCAATCGTAGTATTAAACTTTACAATATTATCAGATTTAATAATTGGAGTAATTATGCTATCGGCAACAATTGTAGTGCAATTAGTTAGCTTCTGATACTTTGAAATAGCACAAGAAGAAAAAAACATACAGCAGATACTACTTAATAATAAATAATTCTTGAGGTATTGCTGCATTTAACTTCTTATTTATAAAATCAATTGTAGTTACATCTTCACTTGCTTCAATCATTTCTATCTTAACTACTGAAGATACGGTTTTATCAAACATCAAATTTATAGTTTTAAATGTATCTTTCATGCTTTTTACTAAAGGTTTAAGTTCTAATTTATAATATCTATCATTCTCAAAATAGGCAGACTTAAATTTATTTGATTTAAATATAGTGCCTTGAACACAACTTAACATAATATCATTTATTTCCTTAAAAACCTTATTATTATTCATATCATATTTTGTGATTTTCTTCTCATCCTTTATTAATATCTTATCTTTATTTATAACAATAAGATACTTGGTTGGTGAATTATATTCCCATCGAAGTAAATTATCTTTCTTAAAAACAAAATGACCTTTGCTAACTATTTTCTCTGACAACATGCTTAAATTTTTCTCTTGAGTAAAATCCGATTCTATTGAGCTTGTATTTTTACTCATACTCTCAATTTTTTGTTTAAGCAGTGTGGTATCTTTCACTAGTTTAAATGACTGTGAATGACCAATAAATGGTAATAAGAGAATAAACCATAATTTATACATACAACAAAAATAATGATTAAATAAGCCTTGCAAAGTGATTATTTGTTAAGAAACATTAATGATTAATACTGCATCTAATTAAATTAAATTAAATTCCATTTCTTTCTCCATTCTTCTATATAAGCTGGCACTGTGATATGAAGTTCTTTTGTGGAAGGTGTCATAAATACCTGCGTGCTTTTGCCTGTACATGCCACAAAACCATGTTTAGCACTTAAAATTTTGTATTCAAAAATAAGTTTAGCGGCTGGCGTAGGAACATATAGGGTTTCAATTATTGCACTATCACCATATTCTAACACCCTTTTAAAATTAACTTGCAAATCAACTATTGGTACAGCTAAATTTCCATTCTCAAAAATATCAAGATAGCCTAAGCCATATTGCCTCCCAAAAGCCTCTCGACCATCCTCAAAATATCTAACATAGTTACCATGCCACACAACGCGTAAAGAATCAACCTCACTAAATTTAATAGGTATTTCTACAATTGATTTCAACATAAAATTCAAATATACGTATTTAGTATTTACACAAAGAGATTTGAAGTCTTATCTTTTTTACGTGTTTATTATAGAGTAGGATAAAAAGCAGATATAATATGTTCGATTTTTGGCTGATTCTCATGTCCTATAATAGAAACAACATCAAACCGGGTTTCCCAAAAAATGTTATTTTCCATTATATAATGTTGAGCTGCTTTTATGAGGTTTTTTTGCTTACTTTTGGTTACAAAGTCCATAGGATTTCCAAAAAAATCATCCGCTCTGCACTTTACCTCTACAATCACCAAAGTATTGTTAATACTAGCAATTATATCAATTTCTAAATGCTTATATCGCCAGTTTTTATGAATTATTTGATAGCCATTTTTAACTAAATACGCAACCGCCTCTTCTTCACCTTTTGTCCCTTTTTCAATATTATTTGGCATAATTTTTATATATTAAAAAATAAATATTATTTTTAATGTCAAATTTAAACTTTTAAATCAATGAGCAAATTTAAATTATTATTAGCCGGACTTTCAATATCTGTAATTGGTATTGCACAATCCTTTGAAGGTAGTATGGAATTTAAGATGGAAACTTCTAAAGATACCACTACAAATATCTATTACATAAAAGGTAATGATGTAAAATTAGACCAAATTGGTAAAAAATCTGGGAAAGTCGAAGGAAGTTTTATATTTAATACTGAAACTAAAGAGATTCGATTTGTAAATCCTGTTCGTAAAGTTTGGGGAGAGCATAAAAGTGAAACAGCTCCTGTAATTAAAGGAACATGTGTAGCAACAAAAGGCACAAATACCAAGGTTATACAGGGTGTAAAATGTACTGAGTACATCGTGAAAAATGCAGAAGAAAATACAGAAATAACATACTGGATTGCATCTGGTAAATATGATTTCTTTATTCCGGTTGTAAAAATGTGGAATAGAAAAGACAAACAAAGCATCTATTTTAATCAAATCAAAGATTTACCAAAAGGTTCAATGCCTATGTTATCAGAAGAAAAATCTTTATCTAACAATACAATTATAAGTCGATTAGAAATTTCTAAAATTAACAAAGGTAATATTGATGCTTCTAAATTAAGTGTACCTGCAGATTACAATAAATTTGAGCAACGCTAAATTGTTAAATTCAATAGAACCAAAATTTAAAAACCATCAAATATGATGGTTTTTTTATGCCTTATTTTTTCATAAGAACTGATTTAGGTCATTTTAGATACTGATTATAATCCTAATATAATTATGACCTTACTCATATTATTTATTGGTTTTTAATTATAACTTTGCTAAAAATTCTAAAATATGAAAAAGATAATTGTTATCGCATCATTCTTTGTTTCGGCTTTACTAATTAGCTGTGGCGGAGAAGAAAAACCAGCTGCACAAGGACAGGAAACAGCTACAACCGAGGAACAACCAGCTATGGCAGAAGCAAATCCAGAGTCTTATGACCCTAAAAGAGGTGAAGGTAAATGGACAGCCGAATTACTTGCACTTACTGAAACATTAGATGCTGCTAAAGCAGAAGCTGGAGAAAAAGCTTCAAATGTTAAATGTGCGTCTTGCCACAAATTTACAGATGAAAGATTAGTAGGACCAGGTTGGAAAGATGTTACAAAACGTAGAACCCCAGAATGGTTAATGAACTTTATTACTAATCCTGATCCAATGTTAGACAAAGATCCTGAAGCTCAAGCTATGTTAGAGTTATGTTTAGTACGTATGCCTAACCAAAATTTAACAGATGACGAAGCAAGAGGGATTTTAGAATTTATGCGTAAGAATGATGGTGTAAAATAAAACACCTTATTTTCTAGAAAAATTCTCTAACTATTTAATTATTAAGCTACTATGTAATTTAAAATTGCTAGAATGGTGGAGGTTTGCCATATTAAATCAAAAAAAATAAAATAACATAATAAACTATGAAAATGACAAGTAAAATATTAACAATTGCGGCTGGTAGTGCGATAATTGCCAGTTCCTTACAGTCTTGTAAGCCAAAAGACACTAGTAATGTTGTGTCTGGAAACGCATCTGTAAAAGCGTATGTTGCCCCAGGTAAATACGATGAGATGTACAACTTTGTGAGTGGTGGATTTAGTGGACAGATGAGTGTGTATGGTATTCCGAGTGGACGATTATTCCGAGTAATCCCAGTATTCTCTGTTGATCCAGAAAAAGGATGGGGATATAGCGAAGAAAGTAAACCGATGCTAAATACGTCGAAAGGATTTATTCCTTGGGACGACTTACACCATGTACAATTATCTAAAACAAATGGTGATGCTGATGGTCGTTGGGTATTTGGTAATGCAAACAATACTCCACGTGTAGCACGTATTAGCTTAAAAACATTTAGAACTGAAGAAATTATTGAAATTCCTAATAGTGCAGGTAATCACTCATCTCCATTCTTAACTGAAAATACGGAATATGTAGTTGCAGGTACTCGTTTTAGTGTTCCTTCAGATAATGCCAATGGTGATGTTCCAATTAATACCTACAAACAAAATTTTAAAGGTTATCTAAGTTTTATAAGTGTTGGTAAAGAAGATGGGAAAATGGATATCGCCTTTCAATTAGAGTGTCCAGGCGTAAACTTCGATTTAAGTCGTGCGGGTAAAGGTGTATCACATGGTTGGTTCTTCTTTTCTTGTTACAATGTTGAGCAAGCTAATACTTTATTAGAAGTTAATGCCTCTCAAAAGGATAAAGATTTTATCATGGCCGTAAACTGGAAAAAAGCTGAGGAATATATTAAAGCAGGTAAAGGCAGAAAAGAAACTGTGAAATATGCTCATAATGTGTGGGACGAATCAACACATAGCTCAACTTCTGAAATGAAAAACGAAGTAACTGTTTTAAATGTAAAAGATTTTCCAGATATCTGTTACATGATGCCTTGTCCTAAATCACCACATGGTTGTGATGTAGATCCTACTGGCGAATACATTGTAGGTAGTGGTAAGCTCGCTGCATTATTACCTGTATTTAGCTATAGCAAAATGTTAAAAGCAATCGAATCAAAATCGTTTGATGGTGATTACGAAGGTTTACCTATTTTAAAATATGAATCTGTACTTCATGGTGAAGTTAAGAAACCAGGCTTAGGCCCTCTTCATACCGAATTTGATGCAAAAGGAAATGCTTATACATCATTCTTTGTGTCTTCTGAAATCGTTAAATGGAACGTTAAAGAATTAAAAGTAATTGATAGAAAGCCAGTATTTTACTCAGTAGGTCACTTATGTGTTGCAGGAGGAGATTCTAAAAATCCAGATGGTAAATATTTAGTAGCGTATAATAAGATTACTAAAGATCGTTATTTACCAACAGGTCCAGAGTTAACACAAAGTGCTCAATTATTTGATATCAGTGGAGAAAAAATGGAGATGATTTTAGACTACCCAACTATCGGTGAGCCTCATTATGCTCAAATGATTTTAGCTGATAAGGTTAAAAACAATTCTACTAAGATTTTTAAAATTGATGAGAACAAACATCCTTACGTAACTAAAGGTGAAAAAGAATCAAAAATTGTAAGAGAAGGTAATAAAGTGCATGTGTATATGACTTGCGTACGTTCGCACTTCGCTCCAGATAATATCGAAGGTATCAAAATGGGGGATGAAGTATATTTCCATGTAACTAACTTAGAACAAGACTGGGATGTTCCACATGGATTTGCTATAAAAGGCGATGCTAATGCTGAATTATTAATTATGCCAGGAGAAACTCAAACATATAAGTGGGTTCCAAACGGTGTAGGTATAGTTCCTTTCTATTGTACTGACTTCTGTAGTGCATTACACCAAGAGATGCAAGGATATGTACGCGTATCTCCTGCTGGCAGCAATGTTCCTTTAACGTGGAGTGTTGGTACTAATTTACCAAAAGCAGAAGAAACTGCTACTAAGTAAGTAATAACTAAAATTTACAAAGGGAGCAGTTTTTTAAAAATTCTGCTCCCTTTTTCTTTATATTTAAAATTTGAAACGATGAAAAACAAGATCTCTCTATTATCAAGAATATTACTTGTAATAGCCGCTGTTGCATTAGTCTATTCCGTATTTGTACCAATTTGGCAAATAGATTTAGATGCGCCTCAATATCCTGAAGGGTTAGTGTTAAAAATTCATGCTGATAAATTAGCTGGAAACGTGGATATTATTAATGGATTAAACCATTATATTGGGATGAAAACATTACATACCGAAGACTTTATAGAATTTAAAGTTTTAAAATATATTATTTTCTTTTTTGCTGCTTTATCTTTATTCACCGCAATTCTTGGAAACAAAAAGATACTTAACTCACTGCTTAGCTTATTTATACTATTTGGTATTGTAGCTATGGTTGATTTTTGGAAATGGGAATATGACTATGGGCATAATCTAGATCCTCATGCTGCAATTATAGTACCTGGAATGGCTTATCAACCACCATTAATTGGATTTAAACAACTCCTTAATTTTGGAGCCTATTCAATACCTGACATTGGAGGATGGTTGTTTATTGGTAGTGGTTTTTTAATGTTAATTGCTGTCATTTTTGAGTGGAGAAAATCAGTGAAACTTAAAAAAAGCGGTACAACATTAGCTTTAGCTATTTTAATGATTTCTATTGTTGTAACTAGTTGTGGACAGTCTGGTCCAGAAAAAATCAACTTAAATAAAGACAATTGTGACAACTGCAATATGCCTATTTCAGACATTCGATTTGGATGTGAATTAGTAACAGAAAAAGGTAGAGTATATAAATTTGATGATTTGTCTTGTATGATAGGCTACAGTGCAGAGAATAAAGACAAATTAAATAACGCACTTTATTATGTTTGCGATTATTTGACACCACACGAGCTTGTTCAAACTAATCAGCTAACATTTATAGAAGGAGAAGCGGTAAATAGTCCAATGGGCGGAAATATTGCCTCATTTTTAAATGCTGATAGTGCTACTGCCTATAAAACAATTTGGAATGCAACAATAACTTCGTGGCAGAATATGAACCAATAAGTATGAAGCAATTCATTCAAATACTCATTTGTCTTTTTATTAATCTCCCATATTACGGGAAGCAATTACAGGTTGGTTTAAACAAAGAATTTACCTCCATAAAAAAAGCGATTGAAATTGCCGATTACAATGATACTGTTTATGTTCATTCTGGACACTACAAGGAAGGCAACATTATCATAAATAAATCTATTAAACTAATTGGAAAAGGTTTGCCAATTCTTGATGGAGAGAAAAATGGTGAAGTGATTTCCATTAAATCTAATTATGTATTGGTATCAGGATTTAAAATACAAAAATCAGGTATTGCTTCTTTAAACGATCCATGTGGTGTAAAGGTTTACGACAGTCATCATGTAACGATAGAGCATAACATCTTTGATGACAATTTCTTTGGTATTTACCTTCAATTTAGCAAACATTGTATAGTTAAAAACAATAAACTTACCGCTTATGCCGTAGAAGAACAGCAGATAGGAAATGGGATTCATTGTTGGAAGAGTGATAGTTTACAAATAATAGGAAATAAAATAAAAGGACATCGCGATGGTATTTATTTTGAATTTGTAACCAACTCAGTAATTTGGAGGAATATTGCTACCGATAATATACGATATGGTTTACATTTTATGTTTTCGCATAGCGACTCATACATCTCAAATATATTCAGAAATAACGGCGCTGGTGTTGCCGTTATGTTTACAAAAGGGGTAAAAATGTTCCATAATACATTTGAAGAAAATTGGGGTGATGCAGCTTATGGCTTGATGCTAAAAGAAATTTCTGATAGTTATATTATTGGAAATACTTTTAAAAGAAATACAACTGGTATTTATATGGAAGGCACGAATCGAATTTTGGTTGAGAAAAATAAATTTGAATCAAATGGCTGGGGCATGAAAATACAAGCAAGTTGTATGGACAATATTATTACCAATAATAATTTACTTGGTAATACCTTTGACATTAGCACAAACGGTAGTTTAGTATTAAACACATTTAACTCGAACTACTGGGATAAATACGAAGGATACGACTTAAATAAAGATAATATTGGAGATGTTCCTTTTCATCCTTTAAGCATCTTTTCTATCATTGTAGAGAAAAATCCACCAGCCATGTTATTGTTTAGAAGCTTTATGGTTACATTGCTAGATAAATCTGAAAAGATGATGCCTAGCCTCACACCCGAAAATTTTATAGATAACACGCCGTTAATGCGTTCTTTAGATTTATGATTGAGATAACAAATTTACATAAGCATTTTGGGAAGCTTGAAGTATTAAAAGGGATAAATCTATCTTTTAATAAAGGCGAATGTATTGCTTTGATAGGACCTAATGGTTGCGGAAAAACCACTTTAATAAAAAGTATCTTAGGAATGGTTATTCCTAGCCAAGGAAGTATAAAAGTAAAAGGAGAATTAATATCTAAAAACTATCAATACCGACAACATATTGGGTATATGCCTCAAATAGGGCGTTATCCAGACAATATGACAATTGGTCAAATAATTGAGATGATAAAAGATATCCGAAAAGAGAATCAGAACTTAGACGAAGAACTATTACATCATTATTTGTTACAAGGTATGTTTGATAAGCGTATGCGTACTTTATCAGGCGGAACTACCCAAAAAGTAAGTGCAACGCTAGCATTTCTATTTAACCCAGATATTTTAATTTTAGATGAGCCAACTGCTGGACTTGATCCATTAGCTTCAGAAATCCTGAAAGAAAAAATAATTACCGAGAAACAAAAAGGAAAACTAATCCTTATTACATCGCACTTACTTAGTGAACTAGATGACTTAATTACACACATCGTATTCATGCAAGACGGGCATTTAAAGTTTCATCAATCTATTTCTGAGTTAAGAACAAGAACAGGCGAAGAAAGAATTTCAAAGGCTATCGCATCTGTATTGAGAGGAGGAAGTCATGAATAGAATTATCAAATTTATCATTTTAGATATTTTAAAGAATAAAATAGTTCTAATTTACACATTAATACTAGCGGTTCTATCATGGAGTGTATTTAGCCTAGAAGATAACAGTACAAAGGGCATTCTAACCTTACTAAATGTGATACTACTAACTGTTCCTTTAGTTTCTGTTATATTCTCTACCATTTATCTATATAATAGTTCTGAGTTTATAGAATTGCTTCTTAGCCAACCCGTAAATAGAGTTAAAATATGGCGCAGTTTATTTTTTGGATTAGTAATTTCCTTAGCCTTATCATTTAGTATTGGTGTTGGTGTTCCATTAATGATGTTTGCACCAAGTAACGTGGGCTTAATGATGTTGGCTGTTGGATTATGTATCACTACGGTTTTTGTAGCTATCGCATTCTTTAGTTCAATTATTACACGAGATAAGGCAAAAGGCATAGGTATCGCTATTATGCTTTGGTTATTCTTCGCTTTACTCTTTGATGGTATCGTACTTTTTCTTTTGTTTCAACTAGCAGATTATCCAATCGAAAAAATGATGGTTGGGATTACAGCTTTTAATCCTATTGATTTAGCAAGAATTTTAATTTTATTACACTTAGATGTATCTGCAATGATGGGTTATACAGGTGCAATATTTAAAGAATTCTTCGGCACATCACTCGGAATTATTGTAGCATTTTTAGTGTTGCTATTATGGACATTGATACCTTATTTTATCTCTCTAGTAAAATTTAAAAACAAGGATTTATAATATAAATCAACCATAACCCATAAAAAAAGCCCCATTTTCCATAGGGCTTTTTGTTAAGTTTAGTTAGTTTGATATTTTGTAATGGTGTTTTCCTTATATCTTAAGAAGTTGCTACCATCTTCGTTAAAATAAGGTGTATAACAATCTTTGAGCTTACCCATGATTTTTCCTGTTTTTAAATCAAAGCGAATAAACTCATTCATATCATCAGTATCTTTTCCTGTCCACACAATAAAGACATCAGCAATAAATTCTGACATTAAAACTTTTTTGGTTGATACAGCATAATTTTTTGCGCCACTTGATGAGAATGAAGCGATACCCTCCTCACCTTCTACAATATAATTACCATCATATTCAAAAATGTACTTAGGATGTCCAATTTCTTTTCCAAGTTCAGTTTTAGATTTTACATTACCAGTTGATGGTTCTACAAAATAGATAAATTTGTTTGAACAAGCCACAATATTATTATTCTCAGCTAAAATACTACATTCAGAACTAGAGAATTTATCTTCTTTAAATACTTTTTCAGCACTCCACAATTCTTTTCCATTAGTCGCATCAAACACTCTAATATCTGATTTTCCTTCAAATACATTTTTAGCAATTCTAGTGGTAGCGCCATTATTTGGATTATACACATTCTTTGCCTTACGAATAATTCCTCCAAATTTTGCTACTAAATTATTTCCAACAACAGATAATTGAGATATAACTTCATCTTTATCCAATTTCTCACTCTTCCAAATTAAATTTCCAGTATTAATATCTAATTTTTTAATCGCCTTTTCTCCTTTTGATAAATCACAGATATAAACAGCATCCTTATCTACAGTTGGTAATGGTGCTTTACCTATCTCTTGAGAGGTCATTCCAGCATCCACCATGTCAAATGATGTTGTCCAAAGTTCTTTTCCTGTTTTTAAATCTAATACTGTTATCCCCTCATATAACACGAATACCTTATTATTTGCTACCATCACATTCATCATAATCTCAGGTTCATCTGCACTTAATAATAATCGATTAATGTGGGTTACTGCTCGTGCTTTAATATTTGAAGTCCAATTATATCCCCCAATAGCCTGTACTGTTACATCAAATGTATTTCCAGCTGATGAGTTCTTAAAAAATTTGTCCTTAAATTTGAGTAAAACAAAAGTAGCAGAATTATCATCATAAGTATCTGTAGCGTATTTTGTACGACTTTTCTTCTTTTTATTAGTAGATGTTGCCTTTTCTTTTAGAGTCGATTCGGTTAAGGAAGAAATCACATTTCCAGTTTTAGAATCTAAATAAATGATTGTTTTGGTATCTTCTTTTGGTTTATTATACACCACTTCCACAGGCTCTTGTTCCATTGCCCAGAGAAATGTCCAATCTTCAACAGATTTTACACCTAATCTTTCTTTGGCATTAAAGCTCCAAAGTGTTTTCCCATTTGTTCCGTCCACCATGGCAAAAGTTTTTAAATCGCCAATTAATATCATCGACAAATCTTTTTTATTAGAGTGCCATTTATTCTCAACATCTACTTCGGTGGTCCACACCTTATTAAACTCAGCTTGAGAGAAGAGTGAAGCACTAAATAAACAAAGTGCATAAATTGTAACAAATAGTTTTTTCATATTGAATAGTTTTTAGATAAGATTACTGTTTAATAAATTTTTTAGTTGTTTGTCCTTGGGTTGTTTCAAGCTTTATAGTATAGATTCCATTTGGCAAGTCCTTTACATGTATGCTTGCTTCATTAGCAATCATATCATAATATACATTATGATTTTTTCCTAATAAATCCACAAGTTCTAATTTAAGTATGTGAGTTTGTTTTGAGAGGATTAATGTAACTTTCTCAGATGAAGGATTAGGGAATAGATGAACTAACATCTGTGTATCTTCCTCTTCAACACCTGTTACAACATCTGGATTCCACACCGTAGTAATATTTCCATTGTTCTCTGATCTGTATAATAAGCGTTTATGCGTATTTACTTGAATCCAATTGTATTCATAAGAATTTGGTCCTAAATTATTTGTTCTTACTTCAGTAATAAAAGCAACATTATTAACACTCCCTTGTGGTAAAATAAGTGTGCCGATACCTGCAAAGTTTACAGTTCTAGTACCATTTTGATAACTACTTACTGTTGTAGCATCACTATAATTAGTTTTAGCATACGAATCGGTAAATGACTGCCCATAAGAGAAAGGGAAAATCATATCTTTATCAGGATTCTGATAAATTTCATGTTCGCCACTTGGTGCATAAGAACCCCATGACACAATACTATCATTATTAATGCCGTAGTAATTATATTCTAATACAGATACTAAGGCTGGGTCATATTCGCAAAAGTTGCTACTAGGAAACAAACTTCCATTTGGTGTAGCCATAGGAGAATGATATGATAAATGAACAGTAGGTGTACCTGACTGTTGAATCAGTCCTGACGCATTCCATACCACGTTACTTCCAGTTGTTGTAGATAAAGTAGAAGTGTATGAGGTATTATCCGCTATGTTTACATTTAAGGTACTAGTTAAATTAGCACTAAAAGTTGCATAAGTTAATGTTTGTGCATTTAAACTTATGTACATAGTGATGAACAAAAAGGTAATTGTTTTTCTCATAAATTATTGATTTAAAAATTTAATTCAAAGATTGATGTAATTTAAACCAACTTCAATACGTAAAAAGTAGTAAATATTAAAAACTACTGAAAGGCTTAAGTTAGTTTTTATAAGCTTTATTTATAGCTTCTGTTCGTGAGTTAACTTGTAGTTTATCGTAGATATTGCGAACGTGCGTGCGGATAGTTTCTGCACTAACAAATAATTGGGTAGCAATTTCTTTATATCGAAGTCCCTTAGATAAATACTCTAGTATTTGCTTTTCTCTGTCGGTTAATTTTTCTAACTCATTATTCTTTTCGTTATGATGAAAAGATGTAACTACTTTACGAGCAATATTACTACTCATAGGAGAACCACCATTATACACTTCAATGATGGCTTCCAAAATTTTTGATGGTTGAGTGGTTTTAGTAAGATAACCTTTAGCCCCCGCTTTTAATGCATTAAACACTAACTCTGTATCTTCAAAAGAAGTAAACATAATAAATTGTGTATTAGGGCACAACGGGAATAATTTTTCAACGCATTGAATTCCTGTTTTATCAGGTAAATGAATGTCCATTAATACAACATCAAGATTTAATTTAGGAATTTTCTTGATAGCCACTTCAGCAGTATCAAACACATCTTCACAAGAAAATCCTTCACTCTCATTTATCAAATAGGCAACGCTTTCTCTGATGCTCTTTTCATCTTCTACAATACCTATTTTTAAATCCTTAGTCATTTGTGGGCAATTTATCAACACAAAAATAATTCGATTTTTAGTAATATATATACTACAAATTGGTTATTTATTTCTTACAATTGCATGTAATGGTATATCAAAAATAAACGTAGTGCCAATATTGACAGTTGATTTTACTTCCTGCTTCCCTCCTAATGCTTGAATTCTTGCAACCAGATTTCTTAATCCATTTCCATTTTTAGGCTTTGTTACATCCATCCCAATTCCATTATCCTGAATGGTTATAGTTAAACTTTGATTCATCATTTTTATTGACAACAGCACTTGAGTTGCTTTAGAATGTTTAACAATATTATTTAAACACTCTTTTACAATCATTAAAATATCATGATTTGCTTCTTTAATAATATTTATATGATCAACCTGTGCGGGAAAATCAAAAGTCACATCCTCGCAAAAATCATCTAGGTAATCCGAAGCATATTCTCTTATGCGAATAAGTAGCTCTTGTATTTGGTTATTGTCTGGCTGTAATACCCAAATTAAATCACGCATATTCGAAATTAGTTGCCTAGCGGTTTCGGTAATAGTCTTCGCTGTTTGGATGCTTTGAGTGGATTGATTTTTATCCTGCACTAATAGTTCGCTTAAAAAATTAATTTTAGATAATCCTGACCCTAACTCATCATGTAAATCTTTTGAAATACGTTGCCGTTCTTTTTCTTCTGTTTGTGTTATTGCTAATTGTTTTTCTAACTGTTTTTTAATATTTTGTTTTTGATGAAGTGTATAAAAAATTATAACCATCAAAAGTAGTCCCAATAAAACACTTGCAATCAAAATATTTCTTTTTTGAACTTCATATTGTTGCGCCCTTAACTCCAAAGCATTAATTTGGTTACTTTGTTTGAGGTGTATAATTTCTAGTTCTTTTTTATTGGTTTCGTACTTAGTTTGAATATCCATTAACTGAGCTTGTTTCTCCTTTGTTAGTATAGAGTCTTTTAAGTGAATGTAACGGTTATTATAAGACAATGCTTGTTTATGCTCATTTAATGCCTCATATACTCTTGCAATCTTTTGGATTGACGGGATTAAAATATCTATATTACTTTTAATTTTAGAGATGAAATTTAATGCTTTATTAATATGCGTATTTACTAGTTGTTTATTCTGAGGATTTATAAGTGCCAGACTATACGCTATTTCAATATTAGCTAAATAAATACCCGTTGTATTACTTAATTTTTGTTGAAATCCAAGTTCTGTTACAAAACAGTTATAAGCTTTAGTATAATCTTTTTTGAGGGAATATAGATTCCCGAGAGTATGCAAGCATAAACATAAACACACTACATCATAATGTCCCACTAAATCTTCTCTTACTTTGTTTAGTACATGCTCAGCAGAATCTATATTTCCAATGTGTTGCAACCATCTTGCATGATTAATCAGTAAATATTTAGTAACATCGTCATAATTATATTCTATTGACCTTTTAATTCCTATTTGTGTATGAAATTCTGCTTTACTAAAATCACCTAAGTGCATATAAATCTCACTAATATAAAAATGAATGCGTGGGTTATAGGTGCTTTCCTTTTCAAAAAATTTATATGCTAATAGGTACTGATTAAGTGCATTATCATATTGAGCAAGTTGCTTGTTGCATAATGCAACATTTGTAAGGGTGAGGGCTATGTGTCTAGGTTTTTTAGCTATCCTAGCTATTTCATAAGAACGTTGGTGATAAAATTTAGCCGAATCATAATTATTTAAAGTTTCATAGGCATTAGCAATTCCATTATTAGCATTTAACTGAAATACTAAATCATTGTGTTTAATAGCTAACTCTAAGCATCTATTACCATAATAAATCCCCAGTGGAGGATTAATAAGCCCATACTCATAACTTAAAGTATATAAACAATTTAATTGGTCTTTAATGTTTGTTGTGGTTCTTAATCGTTGAAGGACACTATCCAGGTATTCAGGCTTTGTAGCTTTAGTGTAGAAACTAAGACACACAAATGCTATACAATAAATATATTTTAATATCCTAAACTGTAACACAAAATACAAGTGTATCAAATTTAGAATAAATTATTTAGAATAAAAGATGATTTCTATTACTCATTATTAAATAAAAATAATTTGAGTTCGTCTAGATGCAAAAATAAAGAAGTAAAACTTGGATAAAGATTTATTCCAGCTCTTTCATATTTAACTGACTAAGTTGGGGATTCAACTTATGAACACCAATTACCGTTATAATTGTCATAGCGCCTCCAAATATAATAGAAGGTACTAAGCCCATTAAGCGCGCTGCTAAACCCGATTCAAATGCACCTAACTCATTACTAGATCCTACAAAAATACTATTTACAGCCGATACTCTGCCTCTCATATTATCTGGAGTCATTAATTGTAAAATAGTATGTCGTATTACTACGCTAACATTATCGAACACGCCCGTTAATAGCAACATTAAAAAAGCTAACCAATAATTCGTACATAAAGCAAATAAAATAGTGCTAACACCAAATGCTGCTACTGTCCATAATAACTCTTTACCAGCATTTACTCCAGGTTGCTTAAATGCTAAATAAAATGAGGTAATAACAGCACCTATACCAGGAGCTGTTCTTAATAAACCATAGGCTTCAGGGCCTAGGCCTAAAATTTTATCGGTAAACGCCGGAACAATAGCCACTGCACCACCAAACAATACTGCAAACATATCCAACGATAGAGCACTTAATATCATTTTATTACCTCTTACAAATGTTATTCCCGATCGAATACTTTGTAACATACTTTCATTTTGAGATTTTTTAGGAACTGGCTTATCTGAAATTGAGAAATAATATACCAAGGTGCCTACAAGTAAAAAGCTATTGATGAGGTAACACCAATCTGCATGTTGTTCGTCTCTAAATCCATAAATTAATCCTGCTAATACCGGCCCAACAATAGAGGCTGTATGCCATACAGTTGTGTTCCATGTAGTTGCTTGAGTATATTGATGCCGTTCTACAATTTGAGTCATAAAAGGTTGTGTGGCAGCTGCCAAGAAAGCACGGATAATTCCAAAGATAAACACCACACTAAATAAAGCGCTTGCTCCCAATAATTTCAATGATGGAAAATAATCACTACTATATAAATACAAAAATAGAGAGCCTAACAATAAAGATAAAGTACCTAATAATAAGATTTTTCTACGACTTATAATATCTGCAAAATGCCCTGAAAAAAAAGAAGTAATTACAAAAGGAATTACTTCGGTTAATCCAATTAATCCTAAAGTTAATTCATTTCTATCATGTTCATAATAAATTTGTAGATACACCGTACTCATTTGCATTTGAATAGCAAGCGTAATAAATAAGCGAGCATATATAAAACGACGAAATTCGTGGTGTTTTAAAATTTGGATCGAATTTAGAAATGACATGGGCACAAAAGTATTATTTTAATGTTTTATTAAAAAGCATTATTTTTAAATCCTCTAGTGGAAGAATCTTTACATAAACATTTAACAATTAAATCTCTTTCTGAAGATGACAGACCAAGAGAGAAACTATTACAAAAAGGCAGGCAATCTCTTTCTGACGCAGAACTTATTGCTATCTTAATTGGTTCAGGTAACAAAAAAGAAACCGCCGTGCAGTTAGCCCAACGAATTTTAAACTCCCATCAAAATTCAATAAATGAATTAGCCAAACTACAAATCAATGACTTAAAGAAATTTAAAGGTATTGGCGAAGCAAAAGCAATAAGCATAGCGGCTGCTCTCGAAATTGGTAGAAGAAGAAAAACAGAACTTATAGAGGAGAAACCGTTAATTACTAGTTCTGAAAAAGCCTTTATTATTTTAAAAGAAAAACTAAGCGATTTGCCTCATGAAGAGTTTTGGGTTTTATTTACTAACAGAGGTGGTAGATTAATAAAAACAGAATGTATTAGTAAAGGGGGTGTTTCAGGTACTTTTGTGGATATTCGCTTAGTTATAAAGCCAGCCATTGAATGTTTGGCTGCTGGAATTATTTTAGGCCATAATCATCCCTCTGGAAATTTAAAACCTAGTCAGCAAGATATTGACTTAACTAAACGACTAAAAGAATCTGCAAAGCTTTTTGATATTAGCATACAAGACCATTTAATAATAGGCGATAGCAATTATTTAAGTTTTGCTGACGAAGGCATTTTGTAATCAATATCCATTAATTTTTTAATCCCTCAAATTGATATAACAGATTTAGAAATATGAAAAAAATTGTAACCATCATTGGAGCTCGTCCACAAATTATAAAAGCAGCCGCATTAAGCCGAGCTATTAGTACGCATTTTAAACAACAGATTACAGAAGTTATTATGCATACAGGGCAACATTACGATGAAAATATGAGTCAGGTGTTTTTTGATGAATTAGGTATTCCAGCCCCAAATTACAATTTACAAGTAGGTAGCGGAAGCCACGGAAAACAAACTGCCACGATGATTTCGGGTATAGAAGAAATTTTAATTAAAGAAAAACCAAATGCCATTGTATTATATGGAGATACCAATTCTACTTTGGCGGGTGCTATTGCGGCGAGTAAAATTCATATACCAGTAGTGCATATCGAAGCTGGTTTACGTTCTTTTAATAAGGCAATGCCTGAAGAGATAAATCGTATTATGTGCGACCACGTTTCTACCCTATTATTTTCTCCTACTAAAACTGGTTATCAAAATTTACAAAAAGAAGGGTTTAAAACAGAGAACAAAGCACCATATCATGCCGATAATCCAAAGATTTACCATTGTGGTGATGTGATGTATGATAATAGTTTACATTTTAGTACTGTAGCCGAAGAAAAAACATCCATCATTAAAGAACTTCATCTACAAAAAAATGAATTTATCTTAACCACTATTCATCGCAACAATAACACCGATGAGCCTAGTAGGTTAAACGCTATTTTTGATGCCTTATTTCAAATAAGTGAAAAAAGTAAACAAACAATTGTTTTACCATTGCATCCACGTACCGCCAAATTATTAGAAACAAATATTGATGGTGCTTTATTAGATAAAATTAAAAACAGTAACCGCTTTAAAATTATAAAGCCTGCTTCTTTTTTAGAAATGATTGCTTTAGAAAAAAATTGCAGCCTAGTAATGACCGACAGTGGCGGAGTACAGAAAGAAGCCTTTTATTTTGAGAAAGCTTGTGTTATTTTTCGTTCAGAAACAGAATGGGTAGAATTAGTGGAGTGTGGCGCCGCCATTATTGCCGACGCCAATACCCAACAAATCATTCATGCTTACGAAAAACTCTCTGCTAAACAACAATTTGAATTTCCAAAACTATATGGTGATGGACATGCTGCTGAGTTTATGTGCAGAGAGATGATTCAACACCTGTAATTAAGCCGACGCTAATTGATAAACTTCTTCTAACTCCTTATTACTCTTTAAAGTACATTTCTGATCTCTTATAATTCCGTCTTCGATGGCATACACCCAGCCATGGATATGTACTTCTTGACCTCTATTCCATGCTTCTTGAATAATAGAAGTTTTAGCTAAATCGTGAACTTGCTCTACTACATTTAACTCCACAAAACGATCAAAACGAGCTTTATTATCTTTTATGGCATCTAATTCTTCTTTATGAAAACGATATGAGTCTTTTATATGTCTTATCCAGTTATCTATAAGGCCCACTTTTTTGTTGGTCATAGCAGTGTGTACACCTCCACAACCGTAATGACCACACACAATAATATGTTTTACTTTTAATACGTTCACAGCATAATCCAACACACTTAACATACTCATATCAGAATGTACAACCATATTGGCAATATTACGATGCACAAACACTTCACCAGCTTTAGCACCTATTACCTCATTAGCAGGCACACGCGAATCGGCACAACCAATCCACAACACGGGTGGAGTTTGTCCTTTGGCTAAATCCGAAAAAAAGTTTGGGTTATTTTTAATTTTATCTTGAGCCCATTTTTTATTATTTTCTAATAATTGATTATAAAATGCTTCCATGTCTTTTAAATATTTAAAAAATTAATATTGTTTATTTTTTAGTGCCCCATGATAGGAACACTTTTAACTCTGTATGTTGTAACTTTTATATTACGTTCTTTTGCTTTATACATTTTAAATTCCTGTATCACCTCTAAAACATCATAATCTATAAATTTGCTATTAGACCCATCAATAATTAGATGAGCGTTTTCTGGAACTTTATATAACGATTCTAAAATGCTCCCTTTATTTAAAAAAGATACATCTTCAGCTAATTGCATCTTGATCAATGGTTTTCCATCCTCCTCACCATCTTCAATTTTATAGTTACTCTTATAATTTTTTCGAAGAATAAAAAAGATAGCAAACACCAAACCTATGGCAATACCTTTTAATAAATCTGTTAATAATACACCCACAATAGTGGCAAGGAAAGGCAAGAATTGGTCAATACCCAAGGCATACATTTTCTTATATAAATTTACTGCTGATAAATTATATCCTACCATCATTAAGATAGCGGCCAATGAAGCGTAAGGAATAAGATTAAGTATATTTGGTATTAATACCACACACAATACTAATAACACTCCATGAAAAATAGTAGATAATTTAGATTTTGCACCCGAGTTAATATTAGCCGAGCTTCTTACAATAACTTGCGTAACTGGTAATCCGCCTAATAAACCCGACACGATATTTCCTACACCTTGAGCTTTTAGTTCACGATTTGGATCAGTGGCGTTTTTTTCAGGATCAAGTTTATCAGTAGCCTCCACGCTTAATAAAGATTCTAAACTAGCAACTAAAGCAATTGTAAATGCGATGGCATAAGTATTAGGATTGGATAAAGCAGAAAAATCTGGGGTGATAAAAAAATCTCCCACGTTTTCCATAGAGGTAATAACAGGTAAATTTACCAAATGTTCGCTCGATAACGCTAAGTCAGGGAAAGAAGATTGAAAGAGGAGGTTTAATAACACGCCTACAATTACAGCAATTAAAGCGCCTGGAATAAATTTAAAAAGCTTTATTTGTTTCATAAAAGCCGTATTAAATAAAATTAATATAACTAATGAAACACAAGCTATAATTACAGCCCCTAGATTAATGGCTTGTAAAGCATTATTTAATTCATCTATAAAATGTTCGTTGGAGCCATTAATTAACAATGATTTATCAAAACCAACTAAATGCGGTATCTCCTTTAAGATTAAAGTGATACCAATAGCAGCCAACATACCTTTAATAACTGCTGATGGAAAATAAGCACCTATTAATCCTGCACCCAAAAACCCAGCAAAGACTTGTAATATTCCAGCTAATATAATGGTTACCAAAAAAGCCTCAAAACTACCAAGTGTAGCAATAGCTGCAATAACTATAGTTATTAACCCCGCAGCCGGACCTGATACCCCTAAACGAGAACCACTAATTGAGCCTACTACAATTCCACCAACAATACCTGCAATTACTCCTGAAAACAGGATAGGGTTTTCGCCTGTAGAAGCTAGAGCAATTCCTAAACACAAAGGCAAAGCTACCAAAAAGACCACTAAACT
>JADLER010000167.1 GCA_020846025.1 Bacteroidia bacterium
TAAACCATTGGTAGCATTACCTGAGGTGATATTACAACGCGTAATTGTGTAGTTACTGGAATTATTGATATAAATTGCATAGTTTGACAAGCCATGCCCATTTACAGAATTTCCTGATGCATTCGCTGTTGTTATATTTAAATCTTGCAAAGTTACGCCTGACGTGTTAATCATTTTTAAACCAATGACATGCGCCATATCATTGTCATACGTTTCTGTTCCGATAAAATTGATATTGGTAGGATTATTACCGCTCTTAGTCCAAATACCACTAGAATTTACGTATCCGCCTTCAATTGTAATATTGCTAACTGTTGAAGGAAGTGATATTACTGGAACATTATTATAGGTTCCTCCAGCCATACGAATATAATTTCGGCTAGATGATAACAAGGCAATTGCCGCTGACAATGTTACCGGTGAGTTTACAGACCCTCCACTCGTATTGGAAGTACCTGGATCGACATAAATATAATCACAATCAGGAGCATTTACAGTAACAGCACAAGTGCTTGTAGCCGTTGCACAAGGACCGCCATTATCATCAGTAGTTAAAGTAATAGTAAACGAGCCCGTTGCTGGGAAAGTAATTATAGGATTTGATACTGTATTGCTGGGCGAGAATGTAGGTCCAGCAGGTGAAACCGACCAAGAATAAGTAGCTCCTGCAATAGCATTTACTGCTGGTGTGACAGGAACTGAAAACTGAACAGCTGAACCTATGCTTGTTGTTTGTCCACAAACCGCACTTTGAATAGGCGGCGAATAAGGATAGTAATTAACACGTACACAATTAGAGACAACTGTTTTTGTATTAAAATCTGCAGTACAATTAGATGTTATTAAACATCTGTACTGTCTTGAACCTGGGGTTTGTGGTGGCGTATAGCTTGCAGAAGTAGCACCACCGATATTAGACCAACTAGCAGTAGCACAATCTGATTGAGGTGTACCAGTATAGGTGTTTGACTGCCATTGATAGAATTTAGCGGCAGCATCTGCTACAACGGTTAATGTTGTAGGCGTACCGACGCAAAGCGTTCGATTGTCAGGAGATGGTTGAGAAGTAATAGTAGGAGCAACTGCCCAATCCCAATATACACGATATTCTACGCCCCAATTACTTGGAGCATACAAAGTATAATATGTCCAACCACAATTTGTCCCAGATCTAAAATTTAAGTCTGTTGTCGTAATTGCACTGTATGCTTCATCGTCATTAGCACATCCAGTATTGTATTGCTCACTTGGCCCACAAGCATCATCTTCCCAGCCTTGTAATGATAAACGCCAGGCTGTAACATTTGCATTATAACGTTCACGACAAAGAAAATCTGCTGGATCGTCCCATGCGGCACCATCTAAACCATTGTCTATTGAACGGATTACACCTTGACCAGAAGACCAACCGCTGATATTGTCATAGACTAAAAATATCCAACGCGGATCATCATCTGTCCAAAAGTCAGAATTACCTCTTCCTGTATAAAACCGAGTGGCATATACTTGATAGTTAATATTCTGTGCATATATTTCTTGTGCTATACAAAGAGAGAAAAATAGAATGAAGATAGATTTTGTAAAATTATTCATATCGATATTTTTTACTGATGAGAATTTATTTTTCGTAAACGAAAATTACTTTTTTGTTATAGGATTCGGATTCAATAACTAGTTTATTATCAGTAAGAGATAATATTTTATTTTCTTTTTTGTTTATTTCTTGATTGGAAGTATAAATCAATGTTAATAAGCCGTCGTTATATGTCCAATTTCCTGTAAAAGTCTTTGTAGCTTTTCTATAAAAATCAAAAGATTGATTACTAAAAATAAACTTAGACAAATTGAGCGATAATTGAGATTTTAGTATCTTTTTTAATGGGATAGAAACTTTTTGAGCTCCCATTTTATCGAGTGTGTTGCCATCAATTGTTTCCATTTTTTGCATTTGATTAGGTGATGCATAAATTTCTACAGATTCCGTTGACTTAATATCCTTTAGAATCCATGTTCCTTTTAATTTAGAAATATCGATATCTGCTGAAGATGAAAATGTACTTTCTGCTTTTACTGGTGAAAATAAAACAGCAAAAACAAGAATAGAGATAACTAAAATTGAAGATGTAGTAAACTTAGATTTCATATAGATTCTGTTTAATAGTTAAACAAAAAGCATGAAATCGACCTTTTAAAAAAATAATAGTAGTATTAAAAATTCTTAGTTGTAGAATCTATTCATGCATTTTCTTAACACAAGATAATCATAATTTGACAAAAGTCAAAATTATTTAACAAAAAACTTGATTTCGGTCATTTAATTAAAAGTTGTATATAGTTTATTAAACTCTTGTTTTTTGTAAATTAATCTTGCATCATTTGGGAAGCGCTTTGTTAAATATTGCAGAATGGAATCAGCTTTATTATACTCCTTTCTTGTTAAAAGCAGATTAATAAGGTTATCTGCCGAGTAGTTATAGAAGATCTCTTTTTGCATGACCCAATTAAAATAATAGTAAGCAGAATCGTAATTATTCAAATTACGATAAGCAACACCTATATAATTGATTGGTGATAAGTAATTGGAATCAATGTTCATGGCTGTTTTGAATTTAAGCAAGCCAGCGCTGTCTTTTCCGTTATATAGGTCAATTACACCTTTTACCTGCCAAATTTCTGCCGATTTATCAAAAATATTTATGGCTATATTGGCATATTTATCGCCTGTGGCAATATATTGATTGGCCAAAGTGTCATTATTAAATTTAGAATAGGAACGAGCTAAAGCCTTATCGACATAATATCCCGCAATTAATCTGTTGGCGATAAATGAATTTGATAAATTTTCGATATCTCTATTGTATAGTGTTTCTTCATTTTTCCAAGCGCTGGTTCTGTAAATTGTAAAACATAAATATATAGGGACGATAATCCATAAACTGTATTTGAATATTGGCGTTTGCGCTTTTTGATGCACAGTAATAATAATTGAAGCCAAAGCCCAACAAAAACCTAAAGAAGCAATAAAATTATATCTGTCCATTACTATTCCTGCAACAATATCTATCAAATTGAGTGCATAAGCGATGGCCATAAAGAAAAAGATGAGCGAGAAAAGAAAAATTTTATCTTTTTTGAAATAATATACAGAGAAAAAAAATAATAGTATGGATACCAACAACGCTATAACATTGAGTGGTGAAAATAATGCAGGCAATGGAACTTGATTATAGCCAAAATAAAAAAAATAGCCATTGGGAATAAATAAAAATTTCAAGTAATAGAATAAAGAAGTTAATGCCATTGCGCATTTATTATAGAAAGTGTCATAGACAAATAGTGGATTTCTCGATATATCAATAAAGTTGCTTTTTACAAAATCATTTATCATTAGATTTTCCATTAATTTAGTGCGAACTAAACTAAATAACAGTACACAAAAAACCGCAAACACAATGAATTTCAACCATTTATTTTTTTCAAATTTTCTATAAAACATTATAATCAATAAAGGCAAGAAAATAAGGCTATATGCGTCAAGTTTTGAAAGTACAGCTAAACTTATAAATACGATAATCAAAATAATTCGCCACCATTTTTGTGTGTCGTAAAATTGTATAAAGTTGATAGCGTATAATAAGCCGAAAAGCATACTTAATAAACTGTCTCTACTTTTGATATTGGCCACAACACTCACATGATTAGGATGAACTAAAAATATAATTGCTGTTAATAGTGCGATATAAAATAATTTACCTTCATGCTCATAAAATTTGATCAGAAGGGAAAGTCTATATATGCACAGCAGAATTCCACCAAATAAAATAGCATTTATTAGATGAGACATGGAAGCATTTTCTTCGCCAAATATTGCTCGTTCTATCCAAAAAGTTAAAATCGGAATAGGACGATAATCCATTCCTGCATAATTCTGTTTAAAAATGGTAATAATATCTGAAAATTGGTAGCCTACAAACCATAAGTTATTGATAGAAATTCTATCATCGAGATTGTACTCAAATGTGTAAGTCCAGCCATAAACTAAACCAGCTAATATCATTAGTAAAAAGTAAGGCCATTTTACATCTAGATAATTGCTTTTACTCGATGCTGTTTTTTCAGATACTACATTATTTTTATTTGAACTTGATTTGATTTTCATAAAAAAGATGCTGAATAAAATCCTAAAGTAATCAATATTGTAAAAAAAAATTGAATATAAGGAACAAAAGCTATTTAATAAATGCAAATAATTAAAAACAGAACTCTATTATTTGTCGGCAATATAGTATTTTGTACAAAAAAAATGTTATGCCTTTTACTTTGGCACATATTGGATATACTATTCCTATTGCAAAAAAACTAAGAAATTATTGTTCTATAAGTGGTTTAGTATTTGGTAGTATTGCGCCAGATTACGACATTTTATTTAGATTTACAGCAAACAGATTTCATTTATTTACTTATTCTATATTGTGTAATGTTTTTATCATTATGCCCTTAGCGATCTTATCTGCCTTATTTTTTCATCTAGTTTGTCAATCCATTTTAATACAAAAAACACCGAATATAAAACAGGAATTTTGGTTGCGTTTTATTCATACAGATATATTAGTTGAAATCATCAATCGTCCTATTCGCTTGATATTTTCTATATTATTAAGTATATATGTGCATTTATTGTTAGACAGTATGTGCCATATATTAGATGCTTATACGATAAAAATGCTTGTAATTGGTTTTATGAAAAACGATAGCTTAGCTAAAGTAGCCTATATTTTAGCAATTTACTTTCTACCATTGCTATTTAGCATTGTTGGTTTACTGTATTTACTCTATTCAGGCAATTTAATTCAAAGTATTAAAGAAATATATCAAGAAAAAAAGATGTTTAATTTCTGGATTATTGTTTTCGTTTTTGCAGTTATAATTACTGTTGTAAAAGTCATGCTTATTCAAACAGAATATTTTTTTGCATTTGACTATTACATTATATCACTAACATCATCATTTCTTATTTCGTTAAGTTTGTGCTGTCTATATTATAAATTATCAGAGAAAAAAAAGATTACTTAATGGAAGTTGTACATGGATTATGGGTAAAGGGGCAATTAAGTGCATTAGAATTATTGACCATAAAATCCTTTATGCATCATGGTTTTCATTTCGTATTATGGAGCTATGAAAAAGAGCGTTTACAAATTCCAGAGAATTGTGAACAGCGTATAGCAAGTGAAATAATTGCGGAAGAGCAGGTATTTTATTATACTAATCAAAATAAATTTGGGCATGGCAAAGGAAGTTATGCTGGATTTTCAGATGTATTTAGGTATAAACTTTTGTATGAATATGGAGGAATATGGACGGATATGGACATGACCTGTTTGCAAAAATTTTCAATAAAAAGTGATTATTATTTTCGTTTTCATGCTACAGTAGGTGCAGTAGGAAATTTAATGAAATGTCCTAAGCATGCTCCCATAATGCAATGGTGTTATGAACAGTCAATACAAGAAGTACAAGCAGATAATACAGATTGGATGTTGCCTATAAAAATATTAAATAAGGGAATAAAGCAATTTGGCTTAAAACAATATATTTTTAAACAGAGTAATGACGATAGTTTCCCATTAATATTGAAATATTTAACTTCGAATAAAAAAATTGATACAAATTGGATTGTGTTTCACTGGATGAATGAAGAATGGCGAAGTAATGGCATTTCAAAACACGCTATGATTGCAGGTTCAAGAATTGTTATTTTAATGGAACAATACAACATAAAAATTCAGAAAATAGTTGGAAGAGATAGAATCAAAACAATAATCAAATTTAGTAGAATGAATTATGTTTTTAAGCAATTATATGCGAGAGTAAAGTGGTATATTAACAAAGGGAAAAATGTAAATTTATAAAAGTCCAAGGTACTTTATATGAAAAATTTCATACACAATATATTGTATTCAATCTCAAAACGTATATTTAGGTGGATTGAAATTTTTATCAATTATAAATACACAAAAGCTATTAATCCATCGCTAACACTAGCGCAAATAAGAGCATACAATAAACAAAGAACATTAGGCCCTAGCAAAATAATTTGCAATGCACCTTTTAATAGCATTTACGTAAGACAAAATGGGGAAATAAGTGTTTGTTGTGCCAGTCGATATGAAAGTATTGGTAATTTAAAGAAAAATAGTATTGAAGAAATATGGCATGGAAATGATGCAAACAATCTCAGAAAAAGAATAAAAAATTATAGACTTGACGGTGCCTGTACTTCATGTGGGCATGCATTAAAAAACAAGAATTACAACTCATATATAGGAAGATATTACGATTGGATTCTATCTCCAGTTAATTATGTTTTTCCATTAGAAATCACCTTAGAAACTAGCAATATATGTAATCTTGAATGTATTATGTGTAGTGGAAAATTTTCGCACTTAATACGAAAAAACAGAGAGCAAATTACAGCCATTCCAATAGATGTTTCAACAGCACATTATGATAATCTAAAAATCTATTTACAAAAAATTAAACGTTTAAAGCTTTTAGGTGGTGAACCTTTTTTAATAGATGATTATAACAACATTATAGAATATGTAATAGAACACAACAAGAAATGTAAAATATATGTACAGACAAATGGTACAGTCTTAACACAACGTGTCAAAAAGAATTTAGCACATAAAAACATAGAAATCAGCATTTCAATTGATTCTCTACAAAAAGAAACTTATGAAAAAATACGTATAAATGCAAAGTTCGAAAATACACTAAACAACATAAAATATTTCCAAGAAAGAGCAATAAGATTAAAGCAAACAATAAATATTAATTTCTGCTTAATGAATATGAATTGGCAGGAAATACCAGATATCATCGAATTTTGTGAAGCACGAAATTTTTCACTCAACATTATATTTGTTGAATATCCAAGATTGCACTCCATAAGAATATTAAAAACCGATAAATTAATTACTATTTTAAATACCATTGAATTGGCACGGCTTAAGACTAATAAAGAGGATTATTTAATTATACTTAATAACTTATCAAGTAAAATTAATAGATTTATAAGTGAAGATATTAATAAAAAAACAAACAATTTCAATGACATAAATGTTACACAAAGAATTGAATATACAATACAAAATTTGGGTAACAGATTTACAGAAACTGAATGTATAGAAATAAAAGAGCACTTATTTAATATTCTCGAAAAAGTAACTGATGAAAAAAAAATAAGATTATTAAATCTACTACAAGATGAAATTAATTTTGCAAATAATAATATCTCAAATGAATTGAATATTATAGAAGATAAATTAATACAAATGAAATTCCTTATAGATAATCTACATATTGAATTAAACTAACAACTATATTTTTTACGTATTCTAAAAAGAGCTTTAAACATATCCCAGCTGTCATATATTAAATTTACTTTCGATCCAGCAGTTTCAACACAATACACTGGTAAATAATCCACTTTTATTGAATGTTTATATGAAAAAGCGATAACATCAATATCAAATGCAAACCTATTTTCAGTAACATTTAAAAATATTTTACGAGCAAGTACTCGCGGATATAATTTAAATCCACATTGCGTGTCAGGTACATTTAAGCCTAATACGCATTTGATTAATAAAGAATATATTCTACCAATAAATATTCTGTGATAAAATAGTTTTTGCTTGTATAGCAAATTTCCTTTGGTACGCGAACCGAAATAAAGTGTATTTATATTTTGAAAATTAATCCAATTATTGTCAACCCAAACGTCTATTTGATTGGGATGATATGACAAATCAGCATCGTTACACAATATCCAATTTTGTGTTGCTTCAAATACAGCCGATTTAATTGCACTTCCTTTACCCACATTATTTTGAATATGTAAAACTTTACAAATGATATTTGTATTAAGTTCAATACTGTACAAACGTAATAACTCCTTTGTATCGTCAATACTTCCATCATCAACAAGCAATAATTCTTTTATCCATTTATTTGTCTTTAGATAAGAATTCATCTTTATTTTAAAATCTAGAAATCGACTAGACTCATTATAAAAAGGCACTATCATAGAAATCATTTCATCATTAAATTTAAATTTCAGACCATAAACTAATCATGATAGAAATATACAAGATATAAACAAATTATTAGATTTAATTTCAAAAACTTATTTTTATAAATATTTGGTATTACTTACGTTTGATATAGAAGAATTTGATGTTCCATTAGAATATGGAATGAATATTACTTTGGAAGATCAGATTGAGATTTCAAAATGCGGAACATCCATTATTCTAGATTTGTTAAAAACCATGGATGTAAAAGCAACTTTTTTTTGTACGGTCACTTTTGCAAAATCTGCTTCAGAAATAATAAACCGCATTATTAATGAAGGTCATGAATTAGCGTCTCATGGTATGTCACATGCAACTTTCCATAGTAATGATTTAGCTATTTCAAAAAATGAATTAGAAATAATGTTCGAGGTAAACATTAAAGGATTTAGGATGCCTAGAATGGGAGCTGTTGACATTAATGCATTACAACAAGCTGGGTATCGATATAATAGCTCAATCAATCCTACATATATTCCTGGCAGATATAATGCTTTAAATAAGCCTAGAACAATATTTATAGAAAATGACGTTATACAAATTCCAACATCAGTTACTCCAATTTTTAGGTTTCCATTATTTTGGTTAAGTTTTCATATTTTACCTTTGAAAATTTACACATGGTTAACAAATATTACATTATGGAGTGATAAATACATACATCTATATTTTCATTCATGGGAGTTTATTGAGTTATGTGATGGATATTATAATTTACCTAAATACATAACTAAAAACACGGGTAAAAAAATGACAATTAGATTACAAAAATTCATTGAAACTAAGAAAAAAAATAAGCATAATTTCATTGGCATATCTGATTTCCTGAGTAGAACAACTACTAAATAAAAACGTAATATTATACATATACTATAAGCAGAGAATGAATAAAAATTGGGTTCAATATTGGAATAAAAAAAACAGAGCATTAAATTCTTTAATGTTAAATTCAACAACAATATTTTATGAAAATTATAAAAATAAATTTCCGATTAATAATAAATCCACATACTTAGATTTTGGCTGCGGAAATGGGGTTTTTGTTGATTGCATAAAAAACGAATGTAAAACAATAATAGGAGTAGATAGCTCACCGACTTATATTCGAAAATGCAAACAATCTCATTACGGCAATAAAAAAATCTATTTTTATTTAATTTCAGATTTCGATGATTTTTTAAATATCTTATTAAAATTTAAAATCGATTTTGTAATTGTAAATAGTGTAATTCAATATTTTAAAGATGAAAGAGATATTGTTTTATTCTTAGACAAAATTCATCAAGCATCAA
>JADLER010000168.1 GCA_020846025.1 Bacteroidia bacterium
AGCTACTCCAAAACAATATTTACTAATTGAGCCCTCACGAATGTGTTCATCTTTCATTATCTGAATAAATGGCGAGGGTGTTTTGCTATCTTGTTTCACTTCAGCAATAACTAAGTAATCCATCATTTGCTTTTGATTATCTTTTTCAAATTCTAAAAATAAATCAAGCGTTAATCGTTCAGCCGATGTTTTATTTACTAGTGTAATGCGACTATAATTAATCCATATTTTAGGAATTAATGTTTGTGGATTAAATGGTAGCGTTTTCTCAAGAAACTCGAATGCCTTCCCATTATCCAACTCAGGAATATTTTTTTCTTTAATACGTGTTTTTACTGTCCTACCCTTATTATTCTTATATTTTACTTCTAAGAATCCTAATTTGCTTTCAACATAGGTGCGATGTCTAATCTTATAGCGATTAAGTTTGCCGCTATGATGCTGATTATACAAATCGAAATCAGTTGTGTCGTAATAAAGCGTTTTATACCGACTAATTCTATTTCCTTCAACATCTAGCACTTTGTAAAATGGCTTAGCCTGCGTTAAAACATATGATAGCTTATTAATATTAAATGTATACTTAGTATCAGTTCTATCCATTAACTTAACACCATCCATTTCAGCCAATGTAATAGGATCATAAGAAGCTAATATGTCGAGAAAAGTGCTCAATAATATTATTTAAATGTGTAAGTATATTTCTTAGTACTTGATAATTTCCCAGCAGCATTAAATGTTTTCCTTTCTGTCTTTAATCCTTTCGAATCATACGTATAAAGGTGTTTTTTAATTAATTTATTTGAAGCATCATACACGTCTTCCTGTTTCTTATCGCCATTAGCATTATATTTTATAACAGCATGTTCTTTTAACTTATTATGTTCATCATATTCATCTTCCTCAATGGCATCACCCAAATTGTTATATTTATAGGTAAGACGCTTCTTTAGTGAGCCATCTTTATTATACTCTATATATTCCAAAACTTTACCGTCAGAATTATAAACCGTTTTTTCATCATTTAAAGTTTTGCCATCTTCAATTTTTGTAACAGTTATAGAAGTTACCTTATTATTCTTGATATCCTTTTTACTTTGAGCAATTGCTGAACTAGTAACAGTAAGTAAAACAAGAAACAAACATCTAATTATCATACTCATTATTTATTTATTGTTATTGTACCAACATCTACAGAGGACTTATTCTTGGTAATAACTGCATCTACAGATACAGCAGCATCCATTACATCAAAGGAAGTTCCTATCCTTTCTTCGCTTATGGCATAAATTTTATAATTTCCTTTTCTTAGGTATTTGAATTCAAATTCACCATTAGCGTTCGTGTTTACCTTATCTCCTGCAGTTACATCATCACCATATATGATATAAACTTCTACATCAACACCATCATACTCATGTTGTAATACAAATGTTTTGCTATAATCTTTTACCCACACTTTTCCTTTTATTGAACTACTCCCACCCTCTCCGGCTGGTTTCTTACATGATGATATAATTACTGAAATTACAATCAAACATACTATGTAGATTTTTTTTATTGTCATGTTAAGTAAAAATATTTATAATATTAAATAATTGATAAATTTAATCATTTTCCTTCATTCTTGTACTCATTAAGCCTATTTATGAGATAAACTAGTGTGATTTATCGGTGTAATTTATTGTCAAAAATAATAAGCAATTTTAATGTTATTACAACTAAATTATATTCTAGTGAATGACTACAAATTTTAAGGCTTGGTTTCCAATGCGTAAAAAATAAACTCCTTGCGCTAAAGCTGATGTATTAATTTGAGTGCTTTCAGTAAATATGTCTTTAAAGATGAGATTACCTTCCATATTTGATAGTTGGTACATAACAGCTTTATTAACACGACATCTTATCTTAATAAACTGATTAGCTGGATTTGGAAACAAAGAAATATCATTAGCATCAATTTCAAGTTCGTTAATACCTACTAAGCAGTTAGAAGCATTAAATGTTGGAGGTGCAACCTGTTCAAAAGCGCCAGTTCCATCAGGGCATCGAGCCATTGAGGCGTCTGCTATTTGTGGCCCAAATGTAATGCTGTCGATTACAGTTCCTGATTTACTTAACATTAACTGTTCGCCACTACCTGAAAGTTTAAAATTACAATGTAACTCAGTAGCTGTTGAGTTATCCTCATCTGCCCAAACAATTAAAAATCCATGTGCTGGAATAATTGTATTATTTGGAAATGTAAATTTTTGAGGATTAATATAACTATCGGTTAAAAATAAGCCACTTAAATCAAGTGTACTGTTTGTATTATTATAAAGTTCAATCCAGTCTTCTGTTTGTCCCGCCTCATCAGTATGCCCTGTTTGGTTAGACGCTAAAAACTCATTAATAACTACCTCACCTGCATTAGGTTGCGCAATATTTGTATTAATTAAATAATATTCGTGTTCTGCTCTTTGCGGCGAAAACATACCAGCGTTATCATTTTCGGCATAAATATAATATTGCATTTGGGTTGATGTTACAATTATATTTGCACCATAATTATTATCGCTTGCTGCGCCATCATTATGTGCGCCATCGTCGTACATTAACTCACGGGTAAATTTTTTAGTAATATCATCTCTATATCCAATATAAACTGTACCTGTATTTACAACATCAGCGGTAATAGTAATAGTAGAATTAAGCACTGGTGTAGCTGTACTAACGTTTATGTTGCTAATACTTGGAGTTGTGTATCCAAAATCAGTTGTGCCCTGCAAATAAGTAACACGAGATGACATTAAATTACTAATACCAGGAACCGAATAACTACCAATAGATGTATTGGTGGTTAACCCATTTTGAAATGCTGTATAGGAATAAAATTTTGCATTATCACTTAATACAGAAGTGTCAATAAGCGCTTGATGTTGTTGAGCCATTGTTACATATTGGTTACTAGTAAAAAACTCATTTGTAATAGTTCTAACATGTGCCCACATCATACGTTTATATTGTGGATTTGAAAACACCAAATTTATTAAAGGCCAATACGGATCGGTAGCATGGGCGTTTACAGGTAACTGTTGTAATCCTGTAATGCTTTGTTGAGCCAAGCTACTATTACCTGAACCAATATAAGGAAAGCCACCAAAACTCATATTCAAATCCCATATCACGGGATTATAGTGATTGGTGTTATCTTTATACAAATAATAATTCTGACAAAATGCACCAGTATAACTATCTAAATTTACTAGTACTGAATTAAATGCTAACATCCAAATAACTCTATCAATATCTATGTTTCTATAAGCCAACGATTGAAAATTAGTTACCGTATCCGCAAGTGATCTTAACGCATTCCATCCATAATCAGACTTTAATTCATAAAAATTAAAATAATTACTACTATCACCTGTGGTAAAATATTTTAAATTTGATTTAGCATTTGGACTTGGGTTTACAATAGGATTACACTTAATGGCAGTATTGCTCGAAGAATAAAAATGATTTGAATAAAAAGGTTTTCCAATACTTTCAGCATTTGAATAAACTCCGTAATAAGCACCATTAATATACACTTTTGCAAAATTAGCCTGCGGGCAATGCATGTAGTTTTGTAAAATTTGGTAAGCTAGCACTTCTCTAATCATGGATGGATCGGCATAGTTATTCCCCAGTTTTATATCCTTTACGCCATTATATGACTGACTTTTAAAGGTATTTAATTCAATGTGTAATGGGTTCTTAGAGTTTGTTGAGTTGTAAGAGCTATTTCCTTTATACTTAACTCCCACGCTATCAAAATAAGTTCCATTTATATAAACCGATTGAGCCATTATATAGCCATCTGCACCCGTCTTAGAGGTATCCATCTGATAATCCCAATTAGGTTGTGTGAAATTAATTTCAATTTTTTGAATGGTATTAAGGTCATAAAAGTTTTGTGCGGAAACTTTTCCGCACAAAACAATAAACAAAAAGAATACTATAGTATATCGTAACATATTACTCAATAGATAATTTTAAATTTTGAATTTGATTATTTTGATTCTTCACCATTAGCATATATAAACCCGAAGACAAGCCTAAATCTGTTAAAGTATAAGATGATTGATTGATATTTTTAAGTTGCAAAACATTTTTAGAAGAAATATCAAATACATTAATTTCTTGAATCATACTATTATCAGACGATACAATATTAACAGTATTTTTCGCAGGATTAGGAAACATTTTAAAACTTGTGTTTAATCCTATTTCTTTTACTGAAACTGATGTACAGGATAAACAATAATTATAACAGATATTAGGAAAAACAGTGTCTTTAGAAACTGTTATATACCTTACTCCAGAACTAGCACATGATGAAGGAACTGCACTTTCGGTATTTCCTGATGTATTACCATTTACAAAATTAAAATTATATGTAGCATTATTTACAAAATGAATTACTTCATACACGTTTGCATCTGGGTTATCAGAAAAACTATACATTGTACTTTTATTAGGTGAAAACAAATTATAGTTAGCTGCCAAATGAACACTATTTGAAGACACGGTTACAAGACTCATATCCACTTTATATCTAACAAGACTCATGCCTGCAGGTGCATTACCGCCAAACACAATAGCTCCTATATTTGTAGTGTCGTTTTGTAAAGAATCTAAATAGAACCAACGATTATCGTTGAAATTATAGCCAACGCGCGATTCGTCAGGAATAAATTCCGATTCATACGTTTGATCACCATTCACAAAACGGAATTCGTATTTTTGAAATGCAGGTATATTTACCACAATGCTATAAATATTAGTAGAACCTTCTTGAGTTAATTCTGTAAGTGAGGGATCCCAATCTAATGCATAACCCGCAGCAACCTGAAAATCACCAACAACATGTACACCTAACGAACTTACTGTTTCATTGCTCATATCTACAGAAAACTTTACTTTCTTAGCAGAAACATTTAATACAATAAGAGAGAAAATTAGAATTATATATTTTTTCATATTAAAATAATTTATTGATTTAGTATTACTTTTTTATATGCTGGTCTTTTGCCATCAATAGACACAGCAAATGTATAAACACCATTAGGTAAACTTGTAATATCAATACGGGAATGATTTTCAAAACTCATAACTTCTTTTCCTACCACATCAAAGATTACAACTTTTAAATTAGTTACATTTTGATAATCCATATCAATATCTACAATACCTTGTGTTGGATTAGGAAAAAGTGTAATACCTGTAGTTTCTGCTAAATCTTTCACTAATGTAGCAATAGAGTAATTGTAACCAGGTGAATATCTATAAACACATCCATTTGCATCTGTAATTCTAACAACATACACGCCACTTTGAGTAGGCGTATAATTTTGAGAGGTAGCTCCTGATATGATATCGCCATTCATATACCATTGATACGTGGTAGCAGGCGTAGAAGTTAAATCATTTCCACTAACTGAAATAGATGGAATAGCAGGAGGTGTATTATTGATATAACAGGTTGTATAGCGATGTGCTTGTGCTACCGAACCTCCAGCACTTTTTGACCAAATAGCCGTTGTGCTTGTAGGCGCAATTTCATAAATAGTTCCAGATGTTGCTAAACATATTAATTGGTTTCCATTAGGAAATTGCTCTGAGTTACCCATATTGGAATTATAAGCAGTGCAAACTGTTCTTGAATTATATGTTCCAGGAGTGAAAGCACTTCCAGGCGTAATGGTATAATTGTACCCAGAACGTGGCACATCTATTTGATCAATAGTAGAACGCTGAGGACTAGTTTGACCTCCATTATTATACCCAACTAAACGGCCAGCATTTGGAACGCCCTCCGGTATCCAGTGTGCGTCATGTGTTACATTTAAAATTTTTGTCCCAGTAGCGCCATAAGCGGCAGGGTTTCCCCATCTGTATAAAAAATCTCCTCCTTTACCAGAGTTACCCCCGCTATGTGTTGCGGCTTGAGCAGTAGTAGTACTGTGATCAATAATATACCATTCATTTAAGTTATGCGAACTTAATACAATTTGATCTAATATTGGATTATAATCTATTCCATTCATGTGCATCCAGTCTTTAGTACTTTTATAATTAATATTTAATAACTCAGGATGATCTACAATCGAAGTTTGATAGTTGGCCTTTGATGAGTTTACATTTTGTACTAGGTGATCCCACACATGCCATTCCCAAACAACTGTACCTGTTGTGGCAGTTAAAGGTTGCACCTCGATAATTTTCTCAGACCAAATGGTAGAGAGAGAAGTGTTAGTTCCACCAGCAGCTGCTAACTCAGCTTGAGTTTTAGCTTCATATACTATTAACAACACATTACCATTTGGCATCACGCAATGATCGTGATGAGAATACTGCGTACTGCTAGAAACAGTATAAGTCCAGATAACATTATTATTATAATCAATTTTTTGTACAGCGCCACAAGCGCCACCACCATTAAATGTAGAATTATTTACTTTAATACTTCTTACCAAGGTACCCCCCGGCTCAAGATAAGTTGAATAACCTGTACCTCCAGTACCTGAAAATGTTTTTACAGTTGTTCCATTGGTATCTACTAATAATACACTGGTATTATTTTGAACACCATATAAGGTTAAACCATTCCATTGTTGTGCAAAAGCATTTAAAGAAACCATTGCCGACATTAGAAGCATTGTTTTGGTAATAAATTTTCGCATTTTAAAATTATTTTTAAGTTATTGTTACCTAAAGGTAATTTTATTATTAATAAATTGATATAATTTGAGATTAAAACGCCAATATTTGAGGTCAAACACTAAAATGTTTTAGGATTTCGCTTTCATAACTATTTCCTACAGGAATTCTACAATTATTAATGGTAATAACTTTATTCTTAATAGATGAAACTTTATTAATAGAAATAATAAATGAGCGATGCACTCTTATAAATTGGTTTGATGGTAATTTTTCTGTCATTGTCTTCATGGTCATACGTGCTACAATGTTTTTCTGATTGTGTAAATGGATTTTTAAGTAATCATCTAAGGCTTCGATATACATAATATCTTGCAACATTATTTTTTGTAGGCTATAATCGGCACGAATAAAAATATGTTCTATTTCTTTAGGATTACTTTGTAAATTAGAGTAATCGTGGGCTTTTTCAGTAGCCACCTTAAATCTATCAAAATCAAAAGGTTTTAATAAATAATCCAAAGCATTTAAATTAAATCCCTCCACTGCATATTGTCCATGAGCTGTACAAAAGATGACCATTGTTTTTTGTTCAATTCTTTTGTAAAAATCTATGCCCGTTAACGCTGGCATATGAATATCTAAGAACAATAGATCAACGGGGAATTTTTTTAAATATTTAAGTGCTTCATTGGGTTCAGTAAAGGTTTTTTGTAAATCAATATAATCAAGTTCAGCACAAAATGTTTCAATTACATTTAATGCTAATGGTTCATCATCTATGGCTATTGCTTTAATCATGAATATTTAAAGTTAAATTTACACTAAAAACTGTACCAACATGAGAAATATTTAATGTGTGCTGATGTGGGTACAAAAAGTTTAATCGCTCTTTTGTATTTTGAATACCAAAGCCACTTTTGTTTAAAGTATTATTATTAGTTGTTACACAATTATTTATCACCAATAAACTTACTGTAGTTTCCGTTATTGAAATTTGAATATCTATTTTAGAATTTTCTTCGGAATTTACCCCATGTTTAAAGGCATTTTCAATAAAAGGGATTAATACCAATGGCGCAATTTTTTGTTGAAGTATATTACCTTCACAAGAATAATTAAGTTGCACATTAGAAGTAAGTCTCATTCGTTGTAGTTCAATGTAACTTGATATATACTTGATTTCCTTTTCGAGTAATACAAAATTATGATGACTATCGTTTAATACATAACGCATCATGTCTGATAGTTTAATAATGGCATTTGCTGTTTTATCACTTTTAATAATTGCTAATGAGTAAATACTATTTAAAGTATTAAACAAAAAATGGGGGTTAATTTGTGCTTTTAAATATTGTAACTCAGCATTTGCTTTTTCGGTTTCTGTTTTCTTTAATCTCTCTCTAATATTTAATAGCATAGAAAAAATAAAAACAATTAAAAATTCGAGTACATGATGTCGCAAGAAGAACAAAACAGAGAAATCTCGTGGTGGTCTTGGTGGTGGGTTATGATTAAACGGCAGTGCATCTGGCGGTTTCGGATGACCTGCAATTAGCAATGATGGTAAAAACGTTATTATTAAAAAACTTACAATAACCAAAATTGAGAAATAGAAAAATTGTTTAGTTACATAAAATTGAGGCATTAATATGTAATAGTTTATGTAGAAAAACAATAACAATAACACACTCGATAAAAACTCTCTTTGAAAAGGAGTAACACTAAAAATAGTTGTCAAATCATTATTATCAGGAGAAAAGATGACAGGTAATGCTAAGAAAAGAATAGAGCCTAATAAATGAATACTTATATTTTGGAGGCGATTTCCCATTATACTAAAATAAAGAAGGTTTAGTATTTTATATTATAATATAGGTAAAGTGATTTTATTTGTAGGTAAACTATTTTACTCGTTTATATTTTCAACTAGTTTTGTTAGGATAACAAACTCCTCTACATTCAATTGTTCGGGGCGTTTTTCAAATAAAGGATGCTCAATAATTTTCCCATTTAAAAGCGATTTAAGAGAATTCCGTATAGTTTTCCGACGTTGATTAAATGCAGTTTTCACCACTCTAAAAAACACATCTTCATTACAATCTAGATTAACCGTATTGTTTCGAGTTAATCTTATCACTGCCGATTTCACTTTGGGTGGTGGATTAAATACATTTTCGTGAACCGTAAAAAGATACTCTATTTTATAAAATGCTTGCAATAACACACTCAATATACCATAAGTTTTTGTACCTGGTTTTTCAGCAATACGCTGCGCCACCTCTTTTTGAAACATGCCAACTAATACAGGGATATTGTTTCTATGCTCTAAAACCTTAAACATTATTTGGGTAGAAATATTATAAGGAAAATTTCCAATAATATGAATATTGCCCTTAATTAGAAGTGATGATAAATCAGATTCTAAAAAATCTTGATAATGTATTTTATGTTGATGTTGCGGATATGTTTTTTTTAAATAATCGATAGATTCCGTATCAATATCAAAAGCAACAAAGTTTTCATTATGAATAAGGTACTGAGTAAGAACTCCTGTTCCTGGACCAATTTCAAGTATAGTCGCTTTCACATCATCTGGCAAGGCTTTTACAATTTTTTGTGCAATATTCAAATCTGTAAGGAAATGTTGCCCTAAATGTTTTTTTGCTTTTACTGGAGATGTCATGCCCTAAAGGTAAGGAATAAATAGAATACTAAATGAGCATCTTGTACCGAACTTAGAAAATTATCATTGAGATTTAATTGATTATCTATAAATAACCGATTACTTTGCTATGTTTTGAAAATCTAATTCGGTAATTCTTATTGCTGATTTAGCTGTTATATAGATATGTTTATCTTGTATAAAACTAGCCACTACGCCAGCAGCCATTATGATTCCTGTAACCATAGCGCCTTGTTCGGTTACTACTTTAGCTGTATTAAACATAAAATGATAAAACACTTCCGATTCAAAAAAACCTAATGCAGAGTTGTAAAGTATATAATTAAGCTTAATGCCCGGAACTTTTAAAGCTTTAATATCATTAAGTTTTATGGTTTTTTCATTATCAAACAGTATTAAACTATCTTGCATGTTTACCACCTTATTGGCATGATAACGAAATTGCCCTTTTAACTTATAATGTAAAACCTGATTATTATAAAACTGATATGTTTTATATTTTCCAAACAAAGAGTAATAATGAACATTAAGAATTTTTTGAGAAAATCCGCAAATTGAATTTAAGTATAATATTATACAAAGCCAACGCATTACACTACTTGCAATAGAGTTCTAAATGCTGCGTATTTTCCTTCGTATCGTTTGCTATGCTCAGCTTGTAATCTTGCTGCATCATTTTTTTGATAAGCTTCTATATCAGCCATTTCTTTAAAAGTATATTGTATAGAGAAAGTATCACCCTCATCATCCACATGCAATACTTTGCATATTTTATTTTCTATAAAATATCCTGTTTTTAGCACATCAGGAATATGCACTGTTTTCATCCATTGCAACCAGTCTTCAGTTAAACTTTTATCAATACTTACCGTAACATTATATATATACATTCTTCTTATGATTTAAAGGTTAATTTATTACATCGCCTCTTAGCTCTCTATAGCGTTTACGAGCTTCTACTACGTAAATACTTCCAGGATATTTCGTTAACACATCTTGGTATAGTTGCTGGGCTTTAGTTTTATCGTTTAAATGTTTATCATACAATTCGGCTTCGTTAAACAGAGCGTCGTCGCCATACAAATCATTTGGATAAAACTCTAAAATATTCTCATACATTTTAGTAGCTTCTGTATAACGATGTGTTTTTTTAAATATATCTGCTTTTTTAAAATAAATATCATCACCCAATGTGTGCTCTGTAAACATACTATTTATGCTATCTAACTTACTTATTGCCTTGTCGTATTGATGTTGTAGTATCAGTAACTCAGCCGAAGCAAACATACTGAGAGGCGCTGAATTAGTATCAATACCTATGGCGTCTGAAATAACTATTGATAAATCTAAGGCATCATTTGCAATGGTTTTACTTGTTGCGCCTTTTAGCACATCACATTGTGTTTTAGCCCATTTAAAATCCGAAGCATAATAACTAAGTTTAGCATTTTTAAATTTTGCTAATTGACCAATGGTTTCGTATTTAAAATCTTTGTCAACTTGCATGTATAGCAACGAAGCATCCCAGATATTACCCAGCAATAAATTCATATCAGCCAAATCAATTTTAAGTTCAGCCATATTTTCTCTGCTAAATTTATATTGAGAAATAATATTTTCTAATGATTGAATGGCTTGTTGCGACTGATTCATATAATAAGCCTGTAACATAGCCGATTTTTTAATTAAAGGCAGCGTAGTATTGCTAATCCCAAACTGAGCAATGCAATTTTGCATATCAGAAAATAGTTTATTAATATCTTCAATTAATGACTTGGGCTGAGAAGTTAATTGAGCGTACTTAGCATTTAGTCGTTCAATAGAGGCAATATCATAATATGGATTGTCTTTACCTTTACTTAATACATATTGAAAACATTTTTCTGCCACATCATAACGCTCATTACTAACACATAATTTAGCTAATTCCATCAGTCTGGTACCATCTTCTTTTTGTCGCTTATCAAGTGCTTTGTTTTGAATAAAAGAGGCATCAAAATCTTTTTGTTGGTTTAATAAAAAAATTAAAAACTCCGAAAAAATAATCTTATCGGGTTTTTGTTGAATACGTTTTTGAAGTTCTTGTTTTAAGATCGGATTATTGAGTCCTCCATTTGTTTCATCATACCCTAAAGATTGTTGTAAATTAGCTTGCGCTGTATATAATTCACTTTCTCTAAAATCAATGGCGTCTAAATATTCATTAACCATGGCTTTTAAATCGCCTTTCTTTTTATATAAATCAGCTAATTCATAAAAGAAAGGATAGTTTAATGAACTTGCCCTTCCTTTCTTGTATGTTTCAATGGCATAGTCAAATAATCCTTCAGATTCAAAGGCATGCGCTAAAGGATATAAAGTACTTTGTGTAGGAATTACTTCTTTAATTGCCTTTTTATATTGTTCTTCTTCTTTCTTTAAATCGCCTTGCAATTTATAGAGATTACCAAGTTTTACATATAAATAAGCGTTAGATGTATTTCGTTTAAGCTGTTTCTTAACAACTTTTTCGGCTGTTTTATAGTCTCTTAATTCGGTTAAACATTTAAAATAATATGTAAAATAAGCATCTGGTTGTTTATCAAATAATCTTTCATAGTAAGTTACCGCTTTATCATATTGTTTTTGCTCATAAAACTGAAAGGCTAATTGATCATCTGTATTTTTTTGAGCATAATTATTCCCTAAAACAAAAAACACAAGAAAAATAAAAAGCCAAGTTCTCATTATTTATGAATTAGTAATCATTAATTGAGGTAATACGCCTGCATTTAATTTTTTAATAATTGATTCGTAGGCGGGTAAATACTGATTATATAATTCAAGGTGTTTGCGCATATTATCAGTATTTGTTTTAAGAACCTCTATTGCCTGCACGGCATTATTTTTTTCTTCATTAATATAACTTACAGCCTCCGTATAATCAACACTTCCATTATTTAAATCATTTGTTAAGGTTTGAAGTTGATGTATGGATTGTTGTGCTCGTTGTATCCAAATTATCCGATATTTAACATACGTGTCAAATCCTGGTTTTACAGATTGAAATTGTTGTATGTGTTCTGCATCTTGTTTTGAAATAGTGTCATTTAAATGAGTTTCTAAGAAATGTAAATAGGTGTTTAGTTTATGTTGCGCATTAAAACATATAGCGCTATCAATAGCTTTAAAGTTAACTAATGCTTGTTGTAATACAATTTTTAAACTATCTAATTCTTTAATTGGAATATCATAATTCGGTTTCGTCTGACAAGAAAATAAGACTAAACCCGCAATAAAACTAACTAATAAAGTAAGTGTTTTCATACCTTACCAAATTTAGGTTTTTATTAGATAATAAAAATAAAATATATCCTAAAAAATATATCTTTACGTAATGTTTCTACTTCTATTAAAAGAAAGTATTTTATTTGCTTGGCAGGCTTTAGTTTCCAACAAGCTTCGCACTTTTCTTAGTTTGCTAGGTATTACCATTGGTATTTTTGCAATTATTACTGTGTTTACAGTAGTAGATAGTCTTGAACGAAATATCAGAAGCAGTGTACAAAGCCTTGGCGAAGATGTGGTGTTTATTATGAAATGGCCATGGACATTTGGCCCAGACTATCCATGGTGGAAATATATGAGTCGCCCAGTGCCTGAATATAATGAAGTAACTGAAATCACCCAACGTACCAAAAGTATTGAAGCAATTGGTTTTAAAGTTAGTAGTCGTAAAACAGCAAAACACAGAAATAACATAATAGAAAATGCCAATTTATCCGGTTGGTCGTATGGATTTGATAAAGTAAAATCGTTTGATTTATCTGATGGACGATACTTTACCGAATCAGAGGCTAATAATGGTTATCATGTTTGTATTATTGGCGATGCGGTAGTTCAAGCATTATTTCCATATAACGAATACCCTATCGGTAAAACAATAAAAATAGCTGGAAAAAACTGTAAGGTAATAGGCTTATTTAAAAAAGAAGGAGAAAGCATGCTAGGAAGTAGTATGGATAATCAAGTGGTAATCCCCTATCACTTTGCTCGCTTATTTATAGATGTTCGTTCAGAAAATAGCGAACCACTCATTGCTGTAAAAGCAAAAAAAGGCATAAACAATGAGCAACTAAAAGACGAACTTACTGGCGTTATGCGTTCGATTAGAGGCTTAAAACCAATGGCCGACGATAATTTTGCATTAAACGAAACTAATTTATTAAGCAAAAATTTTGATAGCCTATTTGATATTGTGGGTATTGCTGGGGCCATCATTGGTGGTTTTTCTATATTAGTAGGTGGTTTTGGCATAGCTAATATTATGTTTGTATCTGTTCGTGAGCGTACTAATCTTATCGGAATTCAAAAATCGTTAGGTGCTAAAAATTATTTTATCCTAACACAGTTTTTATTTGAAGCTATTTTTCTTTCGCTAATTGGAGGCATTATAGGACTATTGCTTATTTATTTACTTACATTAGTTTTAGGTGGCGTAATTGACATGGAGATTACTTTAACACGCTCAAATATTATTTTAGGATTAACCGTAAGTATTTTAATTGGTGTGATAAGCGGATTTATTCCAGCTTATGGTGCCTCACAACTTGATCCAGTAGAAGCAATTAGAACAAATTAATATGGCTTTTGTCAAACGTCCAAAATCTATCTCGGCTGTATGTGTTATTGCAATAATTTTGGTATTACTTGCTTTTCCTATGTTATTTACCCCATCCATTAAGCGCATGGGCGATTTTACACCTATGATATTAGGTATTATTATTACACTTCAATTTGTTTCACTTATTGGGATTTGGCACATGAAACGTTGGGGTGTTCAATTATTCGTTATTATGTTTTTTACTCGTATTATTACTTTTATGTTTCTTGAATTATACACTTTTCAGTTTTACTTTAATATCTTCTACTCTATTATTTTTCTGGTTTTCTTTATCATTCATTATAAAGAGATGGATTCAAATCTTTAATTAAAACACAAAAGAAAATGTGTTTTAAAATAATAACCCTTTAGTTAGCTAATGTTGTCTTAGAAAATAATTTATTATTGAGTAATAAGTGTCATTATAGTCTAAAAAAGGAGAAAATACTCTTTTAACATTTTATCGATTCATCGCATTATTCTGTTAATTTGTCTGAAAACGCTATTTAATCGTCAAATAATTTTGTTTTATTCAAAAATTTAGTTATATCTTTATAGTAGCAATTTTAAATTTCGTTCACTCACTCAAACATATATTTTAATCAATAAAACCATGATTACAGAAGTTGAAACACACAATTTACAAGAAACATTAAAAGAGTTTTTTGGATTTGATGGATTTAAAGGAAACCAAGAAGCAATTATAAATAGTATTCTAAATAAACAGGACACATTTGTGATTATGCCTACTGGAGGAGGTAAATCATTATGCTATCAATTACCTGCCATAATGAGCGAAGGAACAGCCATCATTGTTTCTCCACTTATAGCCTTAATGAAGAATCAGGTAGATGCAATTCGTGGTTTTAGTAACGAATTGGGTATCGCTCATTTTTTAAATTCTTCGTTAAATAAATCAGAAATAACTACAGTTAAGAATGATGTTTTATCTGGTAAAACCAAATTATTATATGTAGCACCCGAAACTTTAAATAAAGAAGATAATATTGAGTTCTTTTCAGAATTTCCAATTTCGTTTTTTGCCATTGACGAAGCACATTGTATTTCGGAGTGGGGGCATGATTTTCGTCCAGAATATCGCCGTTTGCGTCCTATTATTGATAAATTAGGCTCAGTGCCTGTAATGGCTTTAACAGCAACTGCAACGCCTAAAGTTCAGCAGGATATTCAAAAGAACTTAGGGATGATGGAGGCAAATGTTTTTAAATCTTCTTTTAACCGTGAAAATTTATACTACGAGGTTAGGGCAAAAAAAGATGTTGTTAAGGAAATTATTAAATATGCTAAACAAAACCCCGGAAAATCGGGAATAGTTTATTGTTTAAGTCGTAAAAAAGTAGAAGAAGTAGCGCAAGCATTAAAAGTAAACGGAATAAAAGCAGCCGCTTACCATGCAGGATTAGATGCAAAAGAACGTGCTAAAACTCAAGATGGATTTTTAATGGAAGAGATTGATGTAATAGTAGCCACTATTGCATTTGGTATGGGAATTGACAAGCCAGATGTACGTTACGTTATTCATCATGATATTCCAAAATCGTTAGAGGGTTACTATCAAGAAACAGGACGTGCAGGACGTGATGGTGGAGAAGGTAATTGTATTACATTTTATAGCTATGATGATATCATTAAGCTAGAAAAATTTATGAAAGACAAACCTGTGAACGAGCAAGAAATTGGTAAACAAATGCTTTCAGAAACTGCTTCGTTTGCCGAAACATCATCTTGTCGCCGTAAATTTATCTTACATTATTTTGGAGAAACTTTTAATGAATCAAAATGTGGTGAAATGTGCGATAATTGCCGTCATCCTAAACAACGATTTGAGGCACAAGATGATTTACTATTAGCGCTTAAAGCTGTTAAAGAAAGTAAAGAAAAACATAAGGTAAAAGACATCATCAATCTATTAATGGGTACACTTACCGCTACTGGTAAATCATATAAACATAACGAACTTAAAACTTGGGGTGAGGGTGTAGATCATGATAAGGATGATAAATTTTGGAATGCTGTTATGCGACAAGCCTTAGTTAATGGCTTTATGTCAAAAGACATTGAATCTTATGGTATAGTAAAGATAACCGATAAAGGAAAAGAGTTTTTGAAAAAACCGGTTAGTATTAAATTTACAAGAGATAATGACTTTAGTAGTGCTGATGAAGATAGCGACGATGTAATTGTAGCAGGAAAAGGCGCACATAGTGCTGATGAAGTATTATATGGTATGCTAAAGGACTTAACCAAAAAAACAGCCAAACAAAACAACTTGCCACCTTATGTTATTTTTCAAGAAACATCGCTTGAAGAGATGGCTACTAATTATCCTATTACCATGGATGAGTTAGCCAAAATTACAGGCGTGGGAGCTGGTAAGGCAGCAAAATATGGCAAACCTTTCTTGGCACTTATTAAAAAACATGTAGAAGACAATGAGATTGAACGCCCGAGTGATATGGTTATCAAATCGGTAGTTAATAAATCAGGTTTAAAAGTGTTTATCATTCAAAACACCGATAGAAAAGTGAGTTTGGAAGATATGGCAAAAAACAAAAACATAAAAATGGATGATTTATTAACTGAACTTGAAAGTATTGTGTCTTCTGGTACTAAAATAAACATCAACTATTATATAGACCAAGTAATTGACGAAGACAAACGAGAAGATATTTTAGAATGCCTTCGTGAAACAGAAACAGATGACTTAAAAGCTGTATTAAACGAGCTTGGCGAAGATGAATATAGTGAAGAAGAGGTGCGATTAATGCGTATCAAATTTATTAGTGAGTTTGGTAATTAAGCTAGTTCGCACTTCTCTAGCTTAACGCAATATTATTCCATTTTTCCGAAATCCTATTTACTAAAAATAAATTTTCATTAAATTCGTAATCAAAACGGAACTACGTCAAGCAGCTCTGAATGGAGCTTTTACTTCGCTTAGATGATCACCTTTGGTTATTTATTATTTTTAATTTGTGTTTTTGTTTCATTATTAACTAAAAGCTTGTGTTGATAATGTTGAGTTTTCAGAAGCTGCCGTTATTAGTAAGCGTGACGAAAGACACTTGACAAAATAAATTTGTAATGGACGTATCTTTTTCGTATATTTGTACGTATATTTAATCATGGACACAAAATTGACTTTAAAGCTTAACAAAGACGTTATCGAAAAAGCTAAGGAATATGCAAAATCAAAAAAGACCAGTCTTTCAGACTTGATTGAAAATTATTTGCAAAAATTAACAAATGACAAAAAGAGCAATAAAACTATTACTCCTCTTGTAAAAAGCCTTTCAGGTGTTATTAGCCTTCCAAAAGACTATAACGACAAAAAAGATTACACCGACTATCTCACTAATAAATACAAATAAGTGGAAAAAGTATTTGTTGACACGGACATTGTTTTAGATCTATTAAGCGCTAGACAACCACATTACAAATATGCGGCTGATCTATTTTCACTTGCCGACGAAAATTTGATCAAGGTTTACGTGTCCTCGCTGACTTTTGCAAATGTAAATTATATTTTATCAAAACAACTTCTGGCAGGGCAAGCTCGAAAAATGCTATTAAAATTTAAGGCTCTTGTCAATGTCCTATCAGTTAATGACAAAATTATTGAGCTTGCATTAGCTTCGGACTTTCATGACTTTGAAGACGCTATTCAATATAATACTGCAATTGAAAATAGCATCACGACTTTGCTAACAAGAAATCTTAAAGACTTTAAAAAAGCAGAAATCACAATTCTGACTGCTCAACAATACCTTAAAGCAATTGATTAACGCCAGCCTATAACATATAGAGATTAAACGAAGCTTTGCTTCGATTTAATCCTGTGTTGAATGAAGCTTCGGGAACCTCTGTTTCAAAAAAAATAAATTATGGGATTTTAAAAATTGATGACCTGCTTTTTAAACTAATATAATAGCTTACGTTTAAAATGGAGAAAATAATTTTATTTTATTTGGGCGTGCCACCGGTTGCATTATAAGATTACTCTTTCCTCACAATAGGAATACAACCGATGTCGGGCTTTCCGTTACAAGTCCTCGCTCGTTCCTCGCTGTGGGCTTTCCACTTCAATCCCTCACGCAATTCAATAGCAAAAAAATATTTGCTATTTTTGTAACTCAGAAACATTAGAGAAAAATATGTATAAAGCCAAACTTATAACACACAAAGGGCAAAAACGTATTGCAGTTTCGTTTGAAAAAAAACAGAACTAATTACTCGTTTCAAAAAATTAGACGGTGTAAAATGGAGTGCAACACTCCAAACTTGGCACTTACCCGATACAAAAACATATCGCCAAAAATTCAAATTACCTCCAGAAAAACGATTATCTGTAGAAGCACAACAGCAAATAGAAAAATTTATAAATTGGCTAAGAAGTAAACGATACAGCGAAAATAGCATCAAAACCTACATCGATGCCATTAGAGTTTTTCTCTATTTTTTTCCCGAAAAACCTTTGAATGAAATAGAAAATGAAGATATTATTATTTTTAACAACGAGTATATTTTAAAAAATAAACTTTCGGCATCCTATCAAAACCAAATGGTAAACGCCATAAAACTATTCTTTCAAATTATCAAAAACAAAAAATTAAACATTGAACTAATTCACCGTCCCAAAAAATCAAAAATATTACCTAACGTTCTGAGCAAACAAGAAGTCAAAACTATTTTAGAAGCACACGGAAATATGAAACACAGAACAATGCTTAGTTTAATTTATGCTTGTGGATTAAGAAGAAGCGAACTTTTAAATTTAAAACCAAACGACATTGACAGTAAACGTGGTATTCTACTTATCAAACAAGCCAAAGGAAAAAAAGATAGAATTATTCCTATTTCAAAAAAGATTATTGAATTATTGCGAGATTATAACAAAGCTTACAGACCAGAAAACTGGCTATTTGAAGGACAACATAAAGTCGAACAATATAGTGCTGAAGGTCTTCAACGAGTATTAAAACAAGCTTTACAAAAAGCCAACATAAAAAAACCCGTATCGCTACATTGGTTGAGACACAGCTTTGCAACGCATTTATTAGAAAGCGGAACGGATTTAAGATACATACAAGAATTATTGGGACACAATAGCAGCAAAACAACAAAAATTTATACCCATGTAAGCAGAAAGGAGATACAAAATATAGTATCACCCTTTGATACATTATAAAAAAATGATAAATTTGAAAAAAGACAAAAACCTTCGGTTATCTACCCAAAATGGCTACGATACCGAAAGCTTATATCGGGTATAAACAAGTTATAGCCAATGGTAGGACCATCGTTCCAACGACAAAGAACAGATTGAGAATTTAAACATTAATACAGAAATAAACTATTTTGACACGTAACCAATATATACAAATAATATTAAAATGGGACATTGGATTTCCCAATATTTTGAAGCCCTTTGTGAAAAACGTGGAAATGAATTGCTTTAAAATGGTAAGATTATAAAAAACGAAACCCACTAGTTTGAATTGCTTCAGGGACTAATGGGAATAAGATGACACAAAGATAGAGTAAAATTTTGAAAATGCAAACAAATTCAAAAAAATAATGAGATATAGCGACTTTGCCAGTGTAATGACCAATGCCCGAATGAACCGCTATTTATTAGCTTGCGGTGGCAATACTCGTAAGGCAATGACGCTTTATAGAAAGAATTTACAACTCACTCAAGAGCTGTTTACTGTAATCAGTTGCTTTGAAGTAGCACTAAGAAATGCTATTGATGCTACTGTTTCACCCTCATTAGGTAACGACTGGTTAAGAAATGGTGCTGCTATCGGTGGAGTATTTGATACGCCAAGATGTCGCTTAACAAGAGATAATATTAATGATGCCATAAACAAACTACATGTTTACAGTCATTATAAGTTGGTTGCAGAATTAGGCTTTGGATTTTGGCGTTTTATGTTTGCTCAAAACCAATATAATGTCACTGGACGAATATTGTTAAGGGTATTTCCTTCAAAACCAACATCGACACCTGCTATACAATACAACAACATTTATATCTTTAACCAACTGGCTCAACTCAATGATATTAGAAACCGTATGGCACACCACGAACCCATATGCTTTTTACCAGGACAACCCATAAAAGATACCACCTATGCAA
>JADLER010000169.1 GCA_020846025.1 Bacteroidia bacterium
TTATCCCTGGTGAGTTGCTCCCCAGCAGAGCTCACTTCCGTTTATACAGATATTGCAAAGTTAGGAGAGATGAAATTCAATTACAAAATCTTCGAAAAAAAACAGCCTAAAAAATGTCCATTACTCCAAAGAAAGCAAAACCTACATTCACAATACTGTTAAAGCACAAGTAGATACAGGATATCAAGGGTTACAGAAGAAACACTTGAACACAGAAATACCAAAAAAACGAAGTAAGAAAAATCCATTAACAGACGTAGATAAAAAAGAGAATCAACGTATATCATCAAGCAGAGTTACGGTTGAAAATGTTATTCGCTCCATCAAAATATTTAGGATTATAGCCGAGAAATATAGAAACAGAAGAAAGAGATTTACCCTCAGACTTAATTTAATAGCAGGAGTCTACAATTATCAATTATGAAAGAGGTCTAATAGTAAACTCATTAAGCGCTTTTGTGATTGCTAATACACTCATATTTTTGAAATTGAAAATATAAGTGAAAATACATTTTATTACTCGAAAAAATAGGTCAAAAATCATGTTTTATTTAAAAAATAAAACTCATCAGCCTAAAAATCAATAGTTTTTTTAATAAAAAAGGACCAGAAAAATCTGGTCCTTCGCTTTTTCGCCTCATTCCTTAAATAGTCTTGCGTAATTAAGGCGATTTGGTGGCTTTTTTTAAAAGTTAGAATGAGTACTAAGGCTTATTGCTTAACAATCTTACCTACTTTAATTGTACTATTATTATTAATTACTTTAAACATATAAATACCATTAGTTAATGTATTAGTATGAATAGTAGTTGTTTCGGTATTTAAAACTTCGGTAATTACTAATTTACCAAGTGCATCAAAAATTTGGATTGATGTTTTTCCAGTTAAACTAGTTGGGATAGCAACATTTACAATACCATTATTTGGATTTGGATATAAAGAAATTCCATTTGCAGAAAGTTCATTAATTTCAGTACAGTTACTAACCGTTACGGTAACGTAAGCATCTGCTGAACAACCAGCATCAGTAGCGGTTACAGTATAAACAGTTGTGATAGTAGGAGTAACAGAAATGGTAGTAGTTGTAGAACCATCATTCCATAATACCGAAGTAGCAGTTGTGCTAGCTGTTAAGATAGATGCTCCAGAACTTCCATCATCACATAAAACTGTTTGAGAAGCTACAGCAGTTACTGTAGGAGATGGCATTGTACTAACTGAAACCGTAGCTGTATTTGAACAGCCAGATTCAGTAGCTGTTACAGTATAAACAGTAGCTACGGTTGGAGAAACCGAAATAGTAGTTGTAGTAGAACCATCATTCCATAATACTGAAGTAGCAGTTGTACTTGCCGTTAAGATAGACGATCCAGAACCTCCACTACATAATACAGACTGAGAAGCCACAGCAGTTACTGTAGGAATTGGAGTTACATTTACAGTTACATAAGCACCGTTTGAGCAAGATGTATTTGTATTTGTAATTACAACAGAGTAATGAGTTGTAGCTGTAGGCGTATCGGTTGCTGTTGAAGTTGTAGCAGCAAATCCAGTAGGATTTGACGACCAATTATAAGTATAAGAAGCATCAGAAACACCTTCAATTTTCACATTATCAATTGCCCAACCAAATCCCCAATCTGCATTATAATTAAAACGTACATATAATGTTGGGTTATTTGTATATGAGTTTAAACTGAAAGTTGCTAAGCTAAAACTTGTTGCAGTACCTATATCAGTTGCACCTGGAGTAAAATCTTGGATCGTATTCCATGTAGTTCCATCAGTAGAGGCTTCAACTTTTACAGAGATATCATCAGAATAATAATTATAATAGTGATAAAAACTTAAAGTTAATGAACTCAATCCCATAGTATTCAATGCAGGAGATTGTAACAAAGTAGATGTTGTTCCTCCATTTCCTTGGGCATCACTATCTGTTAAGTAAAACTGTGAAGCATCATTACTTGTTAAATTAGTTCCAACATTTGAAGATGTAAATGGACTATTTCTTAATGTCCAAGCTGCTGCTGTAGGAGTACCACCTGTAGAGTTGTTGGTTGTAGTCCATGAATTAGTAACTGCATTAAAATCTTCGTTTAATAACACAACAGGTGCAGGATCATTAGCTGTTGCAGATATTGTAACTGTACCCGAACCACATAATGCAGTAGGTGTAGCAACAACTGTTATACTAGTTGGAGCTTCTAATACAGAAACAGAACTTGTTGCATTAGTTGCACAACCAGAAACTGAATTAGAGGCTGCTACGTTGTAATTTAATACACCCGCATTAGTTGTATTTACATAAATTGTGTTAGCGTTACCACCTGTATATGAAGTAGTAGCGGCGGCATCTGTATATAATCCTGTTATTGGAGTCCATTCATACGAATCGTAATCAGATACAGTAGATGTTACGCTTAAAGTAGCAATGCCTGAACCAGCACAAATCGAAGCCGGGCTATTAATTGTTAATACAGGAGGGGTAGTAACACTAGCTGTTAACATTGAGCGAGTTCCTTCACATCCTGCCATAAATTTCCAATTATAGAAGAAATAATATGTTGTAGAAGTACCACTTATATAACCAGAAGTAATATTACCAACATTACCAATTGCATACGGGAAACCACCTAATGCACTTTCTCTAATTAATGAAGGGCCAGATACAGCTATTAAACGATAGCCAGTACCAGGAACAACAGGGAAATTTAAAGCTACTGTATATGGCGTACCAACTGTACCTGTTGGAATGGCAACAGTTGCTGTTTGTAATACTGCGCCTAAATTATCGGTAAGATTAACCACTAAACTTCCACTTGTGCTAGTAGGAAATACATCAACAGAAGTTAATGTAAAAGATTTAGTTGCATCAAAAACTAAACCATAACTAGATGGAGTTGTATTAGAAGTTGCAGTTGGTGCAGTTCTTGCACCAGAACCTAAAACAGGTGCTCCCATAGCCGATACATAATAATTCGTAGTAGTGCTAATGGTAGGCGTTGTAAATAAAGTACCTGTACCTATTGCAGTACCACCAGTTGCATTAGCATACCATTGTAGTGTTGCACCTACATCTGCTGTAGCAGATAAAGTAGTTGTACCTGTTCCACAACGAGTACTATTAGTAGTAGTTAAAATATTAGGAGGTAAACAAGGAGTTGTAAATGCATATAATGGAGTCCAAATACTTTCAGTTCCACCACAATTAGATCTTACATAAACTACATAATCAGTAGCTGGAGTTAATGAAGTGAAAGAATAACTCGTAGTTGATGTAGTAGCAGTTGGAACTGTAGTTGCGTCAGGAACCGATAACGGAGCAGGTCCATAATACACATCCCAAGCTGTTTCTGAACCACCTACAACCCATGTTGCGTTAGCAGTAGTTGGGGTAATTGCTGATACTGTTAATGAAGTTGGAACTGGGCAGTTAGCTAATGTTGTAAATGTAGTATTTGCCCAAGGGCTCACATCTACTCCACCACAATAAGACATTAGATAAACAGTATAATTTGTTAAAGGCGTTAATCCTGAAACTGTTACAGAAGTAGCAGGTGCAGTTACTGTACCAGTAGTAGCTAAACCAACTGTTCCGCTTCCAGCAGCTCCACTTGTACGTACCTCATAAATATAAGCTGCAGGTGAACCAGTAACTGGTGCTGCCCAGGCAATATCAGAACCTGTAGTAGTAATATTAGTAGCCGTAATTGCAGTAGGTGCAAAACAACTTGCTACGTTAATATTATCTAAATCAACGAAATAATCACCAGTAACCCAAGTTGCAACAAAGCGAACAAATACACTTTGACCTGCATAACTTGATAATGAAAATGCTTTATTAGTCCATGCATTAGTAGTGATGGTATGAGTTGTATTATTAATAGTACCTATTGTGTTAAAAGTAGTACCACAATCGTTACTTACTTGTACTTGAATATTACCCCAGTTTCCAGTTGGTACTCCACCATTTGGATAAGAACTGTAGTTTAATACTCTGTAATCAAAAGCAAAAGCTTCATTACCAGTAAGAGTACCTAGTTTTAAAGTAGTTACAGTAGCTGTTGTTGTACTACTCCACATATTTTTATATAAACCATTAGTAGTTACACCATGCGAAGTAGCAAGTAACCACGAAGAGTTATTTGTCCAACCCGTAGGTATTGTTCCTGTTGCAAATCCTTCGGTATATGGGGCTGGAGTACCAGGAGTTGTGGTTCTAGTAACAAGTGGCATTGCATCGTTAGCTGGGTTAGCATCTGGCGATGCTAAAGTTGCATCTGCATTTACACTATACACTCCAATAGCAGACATATCGTAAGTACTTGTAACAGTAACATTTTGAGTAGCATTTGCAGCTAAAGTACCCGTATTAATAGTTGTGGTAAAAGATTGAGGATTTGTTCCAGTAATATCAGTAATTAAAGTAGCGTTATTAACACTAAAATCTAAAACCGAAGAACCAGCATTTTTAATTTGAATTACAACTGGAATTGAAGAACCATAACAGCCAGTTGAACTTACTGCTGGATTGGTCATCGTAACAACTTGTAAATCTGTAGGGATTGCTGCTGTACTAAAAGTACCAGTTGCATTGTATCCACTTGCAGTACCGGCTGAATTAGGAATGTGAGACCATATCGCATTATTCGTTCCATCAGAAGATTGTACACGAACTTGATAATTAGTAAGAATATTTAATCCTGTAAGTGTAACAGAATTTGTACTTACTGGATTACCAGAGAAATTTGTCCATGAACAAGTTCCAGGGATACGATATTGCACATTATATTGTGTAGCACCACTTGGAGCCGTCCAAGAAATATCAGCACTATTTGATGTTATATTAGAAACAGCTGAAAATACACGCACAGGTGCTAAAGCTGGATTTACAGGTGTAGTCCATGTTAAAGTTAATCCATTTGTAGGCACAACTCCTGAATTGGCAGAATTGAAATACACTATACTTGAATTTGTAATTCCAGTTACTGCATCAGCCCAATTACAAGAACTTGGCGAACCAGTAACATCTAACAATAAATTATTTATATCGGTAGCCCAGTTAGAAGCAGTTGCTCCATTTGTTTTCCAACCAACTTGAGGGTAAGAGGAATTTGTACCATGTGTCATTGTACCATACACAAAAGTAATAGCCCCTGTTGCGGTGTTTAATCGTACTTGAAAACTTAAAGACTCTCCTGTAGAAGCATATCTACGAGTGTTATTCCATTCAATTACATGCTCTGTACCAACATACTCATAGTAAATACCACCACCTGCGTTTGGCGCATCCATATCAAGACTAAACGGCGCAAATGTTACTGCAGCGTTGGTATTTGAAGAACTAAGAGCTTGATTTGAATAATTATCAATAGAGGTTGGGGCGGTTGTAACATACAAAGCACATCTGCCATTTGCAGCCACACGAATATTGTTATACGTTGTGCCACCTACTGTAAAACCTGTGGCTAATGCTTGGTTAGCAGCACCATCTTCGGTTGTAATGTTTAAGTTTGCACCAGTAGTACTAATAGAAGTATAAGTACCATTACTTACACTCAACGGATAATTGATAGCTAATTGCGCTTGTAAACTAACAACGAGCATTAGTAAACTTAGCAAGCTAAATAATCTTTTTTTCATGTTTATTGGTTTTTAAATTTGAGCGCCAAATTTAGGGAATTTTTATGGTGGTTTTACAAAAAATCGCCATATTTGTTGATAAATCATATAAATTAACTTTTTTTAAACCTCTAAATACTTTTAAGTATCTGATATGGAAATAGATAATATTATCAACTATTGTTTAAAAAAAGAATTTGTAGAAGAGTGTCTGCCTTTTGATAAAGATACCTTGGTTTTTAAAGTAAAAGGTAAAATGTTTCTTTTGGTATCGCTGGAAACACTGCCATTACAGATTAATGTAAAATGCCAGCCAGAAAAAGCAATTGAATTACGTGAACAATATCCTGATATTTTACCTGGCTACCACATGAACAAAAAACATTGGAATACGATTATTTGTTCACACGCCTTATCAGACAAACAAATACTCAATTGGATTGATGATAGTTACCATTTAGTAGTAAAAAGTTTACCTCAAAAAACTCAAGCCGAGTTTAAATTTTTAAAATAATTTACTCGTCCTTAAAAAAATTAAGCTTGTGTAAATCTATCAATTGTGTTTTTTGATAATAGAAATTTATAACTTCTGGATATTTATAACCTAATTTTGCCATTTTCATTGCACCTTCTTGACACATTCCTACTCCGTGCCCAAACCCTCTTCCTTTAAACAATAAACTATCGCCTTGTGGATAGATGCTAAAGAAAGTTGATTTTAGTTGTAAATCAGTTCTTACATTTTTTAATGGAACTTTTATATTATTGGATTCTAAGTAGGCTTTTCGGGTTTCTTGCTTAAAGGTTAGCGCAGCCCATCGAGCATTAGAGTCTTGAATTGGGAAATTATGTTTTAACTTTAAATACGACAGCCAATCTTCTTTCGACATTTTTCTTTCCCATTTTGCATTAGGCATCTTAATGCTAAAAGTATCGTTCACGCTTCGTAAATATGAAACTTTACTTCCCCACACATCTTCAGAATTTGCTGTTTGTCCACCACTGTTACTATGAAAAGTAGCATTTATTAAACTTAAGTTATCATCAACCACTACTTTACCTTTAGTAACGTTTACAGCTTTCATGATTTCTAACTCGGTTGTTTTTCCAAAGTAAACTTGGCAATGTGTATGATCACATAAATTAAAAGTTTCTGCACTATGTTTTTGCAAATTAGCTAATGCAAAAGTTCGAGCTAAAATTGCTTGAACTTTATAAAATTCTTGAGGTGATCTTCTGCCCGACTCTGCCTGTACAACTCCAGCAATATAATTATCTAACGAAATATCATTTATACATTTTAGCTCACCTAATTCGGCTGTAACAACTAAATTTCCTTCGTAAAAACGTGGTTTTCTATCAGGTAAAAGCAATTTCATTCTAAAAGTTCTTTCCGTTTCGGCACTCGAAATTTTTACTTTTTTAAACTTACCTATTACATTTTCAAATGTTTTTACTTCAACTGAGTCATTCACTAAACTTAATTTAATTAATGAGGTTGTTTTGGTATTAGCAATCTCCATTCCATTTCCCCACACGCTATACGCACCTATTTCGGCACTAATAGTAAAGGATTGGATTTTTACTTGCGAAAAAATTCTAATATTAACCACCTCATCAGCATGAAATTTCTTATAACTACTTAAGCGTTTATTTGTTGCTGTTTTATTTTCTTTTTTAACAGGTTCATTACTTCCAGCCACAAAACCATCTAATCGCCAACTTGCAAATAAAAACACTAATGATATTATGACTATAATTTTATTGATGAGCATTAAGATGATGGTATATTAACTGAGCAACTTTTTTTGATGCACCACTATTTCCAAGTAATTCTATGAGTTGATGATATTCTGACAGCATTTTTTCTCTAACATCTCCAGATAAGATGAGTTGCAACTCTTGTTTTAAATTCTGTTCGTTTAAATCGCTTTGTATTAACTCTTTTACAACTGGTTTATCCATTATTAAATTAGGTAATGAAATATATTTCACTCTATTTCCTACTACCATTCTTGCAATGGCATAAGAAACAGCGCCGCCTTTGTAACACACCACTTGAGGCAGTTTAAATAAAGCGCTTTCTAAAGTAGAAGTACCAGATTTAATAATTCCAGCATGAGCTAAGTTAAGCAAAGCATAGGTTTGATTAAATACAACTTTTATATTTTTATCAATCGCTTTCTGATAGGCTTCTTTAGATAAATTAGTAGTACCAGCAATCACAAATTGATAGGCTTTAAACTCATCAACAACACCCAGCATAATAGAAAACATTTTTTCAATTTCTTGTTTTCTACTTCCAGGTAAAACGGCAATAATTGGTCGGTTATCTAATTGATTTGTTTTTATAAAATCTTCTTTTGAGGGTAAAGTAGATTTTTGTTGTTCAATTGCATCTAAAAGAGGATGTCCCACATAATCAACTACACAGTTATGTTTTTTATACACCTCCACTTCAAAAGGTAGAATAACAAACATTTTTTCTACGCTACGTTTAATAATCTCTACTCTGTTTTCCTTCCAAGCCCAAATAGTTGGCGATATATAATACAACACTCTTATACCCTGCTGTTTTGCCCAATCTGCAATTCTTAGGTTAAAGCCAGGATAATCTACCAATATTAATACATCTGGATTATACTCTAAAATATCTTGTTTACAAAAAGCAATATTTTTAAAAATAGTTCGAATATTTTTAGCAACCTCCACAAATCCCATAAATGCTAAATCCTTAATATGCTTACGTGGTTTTTGATGTGTAACAGCCTCCATTAAATCGCCACCCCAAAATCTAAACTGTATGGTATTATCAACAGCAAGTAATTCACGCATCATGTTTGAGGCATGTAAATCGCCCGAAGGCTCTCCAGCTATCACATAATATTTCATTTTTATAATAACGAAATATAAAATACTAGACCCACGTATAAAAAACTAGCATAGATGAGTCCTTTACCAAAATCAAAAATCTTTTTATTAAGGGACAAATAAAACACCAACATATTAGCAATAACACAGGCTATAGATACTTCTTGTAACATATTTCCTGCTTTTAGATATCGAATATATCCATAAGGAAAATTTAATTGTTCGTACTTAAATAGCCAAAAACACATAAAACAAAATGCTGGAAATAAAACCCCAAACAAAAAACCAATCCATTTCTTATCTATTTTTTCAATCATTTTTTTAAAGTATGTTTTGTAAATGTGGAATTACTTGATGCGCAGTTAAATCATGCATCGTTGGCACAACCGATACGTAACCATTTTGCAATGCCCACTCATCTGTATCTTTTGATTCAGGCTCAAAATTCACAAACTTACCCGTAAGCCAATAATATGATCTTCCATGTGGATCTTTACGTTCTTCAAAATCTTCCACCCATCCAGCCTTTGCCTGACGACACACTTTTAACCCATTTATTTCATCTGCTTTTAACTTAGGAAAATTAACGTTTAAACATACGCCTTTGGGTAATGGTTCTGTGAGAGTTGAACTAATTATTTTTTCTATAAATGGTGTAGTGGCCGAAAAATCAGCATTAATATCGTAATCGCATAAACTAAAACCAACCGAAGATGCCCCTTCTAAACTTCCTTCAATTGCTGCACTCATAGTTCCAGAATAGATGACATTAATAGAACTGTTACTACCATGATTAATGCCTGATAAAATTAAATTAGGTTTATTAGGTAATATTTTATGAATAGCCATTTTCACACAATCTACAGGTGTGCCAGTACAACTATACTCTTCCACAATACCAGTGTGATAATTTGTTTTCTGAATTCGAATAGATGAATTAATGGTAATAGCATGTCCCATACCCGACTGAGGTTTATCCGGAGCTATCACATACACATCGCCGTATTGTTTGGCTATATTAGAAAGATGCAAGATGCCTGGTGCACTCACACCATCGTCGTTTGTAACTAGTATGATTGGTTTTTGTTGCATTAGCTTGTAAAACTATTGAAATATTATGGCTTTTCATGTAATTATGTAGGTATTTTACTAAAATTAGCCTGTTAATTGATGTTTTTTAGCCAAATAAACATTTTTTATTACTTTTGTTTTACTAACTAAATAACATTATGAAAAAAATTATTAATACTACAAATGCTCCAGCTCCAATTGGCCCCTACAATCAAGCTGTGCAAGTTGGTGATAGCGTGTATGTTTCTGGAACTATTGCAATGGATTTAGCCTCAAAACAACTTATTAAAACCAATATTAGAGAGGAAACCAAAATTGTAATGGATTATATTGGCGAAGTGCTTAAAGAGGCTGGTTTATCTTATGATAATATTGTGAAAACCACTATTTTTTTGGCTGATATAAACAACTTTGTGCAAGTAAACGAAGTTTATAGCGCGTATTTTAAAACAGATTTCCCTGCTCGTGCCACAATTCAAGCAGATAGATTACCTAAAGATGCTAATGTGGAAATTAGTGTTGAGGCAAAAGTGTTTTAATAACATATTATTCTAATTTTTATAAATCTTAAAGGATTTTTGAGCGTTTTTAAATACTTTCAAAAATCCTTTTTGTTTTTGGAGATTTTCTGAAAAATCACCTTAAAAAATCAGTTCAAACTCAAAAAATAGAGGTTTATAGAAGAAAAATAAGGATTTAACGAAAAAAAATTATCAAAAATAGTTGCTTATTTGTTTTTTTGTTTTAACTTTACTTTACGTATTAAAATTTAAAAAAACATGAACATTTTTGTAAGCAACATCAGCTTTAAAGTTAGAGAACAAGCACTCACAGAACTTTTTTCTCAGTATGGCGAGGTAACCTCGGTAAGAATTATTAAAGACAAAGAAACTAAAAGAAGCAAAGGTTTTGGTTTTGTAGAAATGGCTAATGATGCCGATGGGCAAAAAGCTATTGACGCATTAAACGGAACTGAACACTACGAACGTCCATTAGTAGTTTCGGTTGCTAAAGGAAGACCTGAAAAGTCTAATTCGGAAGAAGTTAATCAATAATTTAATTTTAAAATAAAGAAATAGGCTACCTCAAATGAAGTAGCCTATTTCTTTATAACAATAATAGCAGATTTATCCTTAATCTTTTTGTAAGAAAGGATATTTGTAATCTGTAGGGGGTGTAAAGGTTTCTTTAATTGTACGAGGAGAAACCCAACGTTGTAAATTAATTTTAGCACCAGCTTTATCATTAGTTCCACTACCTCTTGCTCCACCAAATGGTTGTTGTCCTACCACTGCACCCGTACATTTATCATTTATGTAAAAATTACCAGCCGAGTTACTTAATTTTTTAGTTGCTAACTCAATCGCATATCTATCTTGTGCAATTATGGAACCTGTTAAAGCATAAGGCGACGTAGAATCAACCAACTCTAGTGTCTCTTCAAATTTATTTTCATCATACACATACACTGTTAACACTGGTCCAAATAATTCTTCGCACATAGTTGTGTATTTTGGGTCTTTAGTTAAGATAATGGTTGGTTCAATAAAATAGCCTTTACTTTTATCATAATTTCCACCAGCTATAATTTCTACGTTTTTATCCTTCTTGGCATTCTCAATATATTGAGCTAATTTATCAAAACTCTTTTCATCAATTACAGCATTAATAAAGTTTGTAAAATCTTCGGTAGGTCCCATCTTCATGTCTTTTAAATCAGCTAACACAAAGCTTTTTACCTCTTCCCAAATATTTGATGGAATATATACACGAGAGGCTGCTGAACATTTTTGCCCTTGATATTCAAACGCACCCCTAGAAATTGCCACAGCTAAAGCTTTGGCATCAGCACTTTTATGAGCCATAATAAAATCTTTACCTCCTGTTTCACCAACTACTCGGGGATACGAACGGTATTTGTGAATATTGTTTCCTATGGTTTGCCAAATATTTTGGAAGACTTCGGTGCTACCAGTAAAATGGATACCTGCAAAGTCTTTATGATTAAAAATCACTTCGGCAGCATCTGGGCCACTTGGGTAAATTAAATTAATAACGCCATCAGGTACGCCAGCTTTTTTAAACACTTCCATCAATACATTAGCACTATAAACTTGCGTATTACTAGGTTTCCAAACCACTACATTACCCATCATTGCACAACTTGTAGGCAAGTTTCCTGCAATAGCAGTAAAATTAAATGGAGTTAAAGCATATACAAATCCCTCTAATGGGCGCCACTCTAATCTATTCCAAACTCCTAGGCTTGATATAGGTTGCTCAGCATATATCTCGGTCATGTACTGAACATTAAATCTTAAGAAATCTATGATTTCGCAAGCGCTATCTATTTCAGCCTGAAACGCATTTTTACTCTGCCCTAACATAGTTGCTGCGTTTAACTTTGCACGATATGGTCCTGCAATTAACTCGGCAGCTTTTAAGAAAATACTAGCTCGATGTTCCCAACTTAAATTAGCCCATTTTTCTTTAGCTTGTAAAGCAGCTTCAATAGCCTGTTCTACATGCTTTTTATCGCTTTTATGAAAATAACCAAGTGTGTGTTTGTGATCGTGTGGAGGTGCCAAACGAACTTTGTTTTCACTTCGCACTTCCTTATCACCAATATACATTGGAATATCTGTTTCTTTACTTCTAAGTTCCTTTAACATGGCTTGAAGTTCTTTTCTTTCTGGGCTTCCAGCAGCGTAATTCTTAATTGGCTCATTTGCCGCAACGGGTACTTTATAAATTCCTTTAGGCATAATCTTAATTTTTTTAGATGCACGAAGTTAGCCTTTTTTAGGCAAAAGCCGAAAGATTTTTAAGGAAAGCCAGCTAATAATTATCATAAAAGATATTAATAAAGTAAAAATGATTAAAGCCTTAAACTAATTAAAAATTAATGTAATAATCTTTAGTTAATTCTTTGTACTCTGATGTGTAACTATGCCTTACTTCATGTTCAATAGATATTGTGCTTTCCGAAAATTCAGTAGGCTTTACTTCAAATTGCATAATATGCCTTTTCTCAGTTAGTTTATCTGTTCTGGATTTTACCCTCAATAATTTAGAAAGGTACAAGCCACGTTTTTCGGCCATTTGTCTAAATTTAACAGCTTCGTTAGTTGGTAATATCAAA
>JADLER010000170.1 GCA_020846025.1 Bacteroidia bacterium
AGAACCAATTGCTTATTAGATAATAAGCATACTGTGCAGAAGTTTTAATTTATAAAATGAAAACACTTTCCCCTATTTTCGGTAGTTATGCATATGGCTAATGTGAATTACCATCCGGCTGTACAATCCACAATCCTAACATTGGATAATGTTATTAAAAGCCGCTTAAGTAAGGTATTTGAGGGGTATAATTTTGTAGTAAATTATTAAATCAAAGTGAAGGACTTTGAAATTAGACGGATTTTAAGGGAATCGGCTTTGTTCGAATATCTTAATGATGCAGACTCAAAAGTAGTCGAGGAGTTCGATTTACCTGTTGCTGGTGCAAGAATAGATGTTGCTGTATTTAATGGGGCTCTTCATGGATATGAAATAAAAAGTGCGAGTGATACTCTGTTAAGGCTCCCAAATCAAATAATAGCATATTCTTATATTTTTGATTACTTAACAATAGTTACAGAGGATAAGCACTATGGTAAGGTTAAGGCTATAATCCCAGAATGGGTAAGTATTGCAATCTGTTCAAACAATAGAGAATACAAGTTCTTCGTAAAACATGAGGGGAGGCAAAACCCGAATAAGAATGGTTTCTACATCGCTCAATTATTGTGGCGCAGTGAACTCATAGAGTTGTTAATGGAACAGGGGCTGTGCTTTAAAAAGAAACTTCGAAATTGGGCTCTTTGCGAAATAGCAGCATTAAACATAGAGCCAAACAAGTTATCACAACTTGTTAAAGATAAAATCAAAAAAAGAGATAATTGGCGAACTTAAAGTAGATGATGTTGTAGGGTTATGTGATGGTTTTGACTATATTGAATCCAATTTGTAGTATTACCTACACCAGTCTCTTCTTCTGAGTCAGGGTTTTTCAAACTCAAATCATAATACTTCAAATCCCCCCAGCTAAATTCTTGTTCGCTACAATATCTACTACTAATCAAATTTTGACAATGTGTTATTATTTGTCTGTGCCCATGTTTATGGTCTCCCGATAATTTCCCTTTAAATATTACAAAATAATTGGGGGCTGTATACTTTAAACTAATAGTTCCAGCATGCTTCGCATCCATAAATCTTGCTGATTTAGTCCCGTAATCCCCATACTTAATATTTTTATACCCATTCTCCTCTTTTAACTCGTTCCAAAATATCCATTCATAACGTGTTAATATATGCCCACTTTTATCGTCTATTACATCACTTAAATTTTCCGGGAATGAACCCGCAGCAACAATAACATTCTTCCAATCCTCAACAGCTTTTGGCAAAGACATAATGGCATCAATGGTCTTTGATTTACAACCCTCTTTGTCTATACCATTTATAGCCCCTAAGTCAAGTAAAATGCTTACAGTTTCGGGTGACACATTAAATCTATCGCAAAATTTTTTAACCACATCTTGAGCATTATCAAACGCACCTGTACTACCCCATCCTACCCTAATGCATATCTGCGAATTGTTTAAAGCAAGAATGTAATCCACTAGCAATAGGTAGTCTTTTGTGCTTTCTCGATTAACCACTGGCACTATGTTGACTCCTGAATTTATTAAAGAAGTAATAAGGCCTCTAATAACCTTAATCTGTTTGTCAAGTTCCTTAAACAAGGAAAAATCAAAAAAGATTTGGTTATCAAAAAAGTTCCAATGTATTCTAAGGGTCTTTTCTATCAAGCTGTAAGGAACTTTCTTCTTCTTTTTCTTCTTACTCTCTTCATTGCTTGGTTTCTCTATGGACTCGTTTATGATTTCAAGTACCGGGACAATTTCATCCTTAACATTTTGGGAAAGGCGTTCGAGCGCAACCAGTTCTCCTTTTTTAGCTACTAAAATTGGGAAATACTTTTTCATATCAATTCATGTTTAATTATATTACTTACCTTTGTACCGTGTTGGACGTACGTCCCGCCAATGGGAGGCCATAATAGCACCTCGCTTTTATGGCCTCACCTTTTAAGGGAAATATTTTAATCCGTGTCCATCTTTAATTCCTAAAAAATTACAGTATATTTTATCTTCAAATAATTCATAGGTAGGTTGCTTTTTTTCGGGTGATAGTTCTCTTCTTGCAATAGGGTAAGCACATAAATCAGAAAATTGAAGCCCATTAATATTTTGGTGTTTGCCCCTAAAAAATAAATTAGGATGACAAACCGTGAAGTCGTTTGTTGATTTAAATTCAGTCCCGTATTTAATGATTTGATTATATATTTTCTTTAGCAACGCGTCTTTCTTGTTACCTCTTTTTTCTAAGCAAAAATGAAGCGTATTGGGTTTATGTCCTTTTCCTAAATATGACATTGCTCTTTCACAAATAAAGGTTAAGGCATCTTCGTAAGCCGTATTTCTTTTGGGATATCTTCTTTTATATTCTTCTTTCTTTACAATACATGCGATTATCTTGTAGTTTTGTTTTGTAAATATTTCATCAATATCCTTGTAAAAATTCTGAAGGATTGCCTTGTCTTGAAAAATTTTAAAGGCGTTTTTATTTTTTCTCATTTCGGTTGAATGAAAAACAACATTTTCATTCCCGAAGTGCTTTATTTTTAATTTTTTTATCGCACTATCAAATACGTAGTATTCAGATTCAGAAAATACTATTGCGCACAATACAAAAATATTAAACCTTGGG
>JADLER010000171.1 GCA_020846025.1 Bacteroidia bacterium
CTGATACGAATTTAACAAACCTTTTAATGCATTTTTGAAAGAATTATAAAAGGTTTTCAAGATTGGATAGTTACCATAGTTGAGAATTTAGTGTTTGATGATTGAAAAAAGGGAAAGTTTTTTGCAATAGCAGCTGCTAATCTTACAATCTTATATATAAGGAGATTTGCAATTAAGCTACCTTTCTTTTATTTGTAACAAACCAAATAAGTGCCACAAAACACCCAATGCTATTAGCCATAAAATCGAGCCAGTCGCCACTTCGATCACTAAAAAGTTTGGCTTGCATTATTTCTAAAATTCCTCCATATAAAATGCAACATGCAATTGTAATAAAAATTGAGATTGTGTTTTTAATGTTATATTTGATTAACACTAATAGCCACAAAATACATAGAACAAAGAAGATACTGGCATGAACCAATTTATCAAAACTTAATAACTCAAGCCAATTAGTTGTAGGAATATACTGGCCTGGCGTACTGCATAATATTAAAATAAATATGCTCCAAGCAATAGCAAATAATAAGGGGCGGGTATAGAAGTGTTTTAATAACATTTAAGTTCAATTGCATAAAAAAAGCTGTCTAATTTCAGACAGCTTTACATGTAATATGCGTTAAATTATGCACCAATTAATGCTTTATAAGCGTCGGCATTTAACAAATTATCTAGTTCGGCTAGATTTTCAATAGTTGCTTTAATTAACCAACCATTACCATACGGATCTGTATTTACAGATTCTGGTGCATTGTCAATATCTTTATTCATTTCCAATACTTTACCACTTACTGGCATAAATAAATCAGATACTGTTTTTACAGCTTCTACAGTTCCAAAAATCTCATTCTGAGCCACTGTTTCACCAATGGTAGTAATATCAACATAAACAATATCACCTAATTCTTTTTGGGCAAAATCAGTAATTCCGATAATTGCAGTAGTACCTTCTACACGCACCCACTCGTGGTCTTTAGTGTATTTTAAATCTGATGGAAAATTCATAATTGTTAAAATTTATTTGTGAAGTAGTATTTTACAGGGGGTAAATATAAGAGTTTATCTTTATTTAAAAGCAAAATAAGTTATCAAAAGCAGTTTAAAACTCTTTTTGTTATTAACCTTTACAGGTTTTAAATTTACAGGCTTAAATTTGGTTTGTTGTACATACTAAATTCATACAGATAACGTTAAACTAAACACTATGAAAAATATTACAGTAATAGGAAGTGGCACCATGGGAAATGGTATTGCTCACGTTTTTGCCCAAAATGCATATTCAGTTAGCTTAGTAGATATTAGCGAGGCAGCGCTTCAAAAAGCTTTAGCTACAATTGGTAAAAACCTTGATAGACAAATTGCTAAAGGCACACTTACCGAGGCGGATAAAGCAGCTACATTAGGAAATATTAAAACATTTACAAAGATTGAGGAAGGTGCTAAAAATGCAGACCTTGTTGTAGAAGCGGCCAGTGAAAATGTGAATGTAAAACTAGCTATTTTTAAACAGTTAGATGAAATTTGTCCGGCTAACACCATTTTAGCTTCTAATACTTCGTCAATTTCTATAACTCAAATTGCTGCAGTTACCAAGCGTGCCGATAAGGTAATTGGCATGCACTTTATGAATCCGGTTCCTGTAATGAAATTAGTTGAAGTAATACGTGGTTATTCTACAAGTAACGAAGTTACTCAATTAATTATGGAAACTTCAAAAAAATTAGGTAAAGTACCTGTTGAAGTGAATGATTATCCGGGATTTGTAGCTAATAAAATTTTAATGCCTATGATAAATGAGGCAATTATTACTTTGTATGAAGGTGTGGCAGGTGTAGAAGAAATTGACACCGTTATGAAGCTTGGTATGGCGCACCCAATGGGGCCATTGCAATTAGCTGATTTTATTGGCTTAGATGTGTGTTTAAATATAATGCGCGTATTACAAGATGGATTTGGCAATCCAAAATATGCACCATGTCCATTATTAGTAAATATGGTAACCGCAGGGCATCTAGGAGTTAAGAGTGGAAAAGGATTTTATGATTATTCGGCAGGTACTAAAGAATTAGTGTTAGCTGATCGTTTTAAAAAGCATTCAAATACTGTTTTAGCCTAAATGTCAGACGCTATTTTTCCAATAGAATTTCCACCCATTAAAAGTGCAGGCGTGTATTATTTTAATACATCGTCTGGTCTTAGGTATGAAGTTCGTTTTGGAAGAAGACAAGATAATATTTTACACTCTACTATTGTATTTGGAGTTGTGAATGACGAATTTGATGGCGAAGAATACGTTACTACCAACAGAGGTGAAGTGTATAGAGTGATGAATACTATTGTAGCTATTGTAAAAGATTTTATTGAACAACATAGCAAGGTAAATATATTTGAGTTTCATGCTATAGACAGAACCGATGGTAAGGACGAACCTCACACACCTGAGAATAGTAAAAATATTATTAAAGGAAATGCCAGATTAAAATTATATAAGCGATATTTACCAAAAATTTTTGAAACAGGTTGGAATTTTAATTTTGAAGGCAATAATGCAATTGTTACTAAAAAGCACTAACTAAAATAAATAGAAATGGCTGTTTATAAATTTAAACTATACATCGAAGATAACGAAGATATTTATCGAGAAATAGAAATTTTATCGAGTCAAACATTTGAGGATTTTCATAATGCTATTCAAGATGCCTATAAGTTTGATAAGAAACATGCCGCTTCATTCTTTGTAAGTGATGATTATTGGCGTAAAGACCAAGAGATTACATTGCGTGAAGAAGATTTGCCATTAGATAAGGACGAAGAAAGAAAAGGTGTGGCACCTAAAAAATTAATGTCGAAGGTAAAAATTGCTAAGTACATTGAAAGTCCTCGTCAGCATTTTGTTTATGTGTTCGATCCCATGGTAAAATGGACATTCTGTATCGAACTTATGAAAATTTTACCTGACAACCCTAAATCAACCTATCCTTCTTGCGTAAAATCTGTAGGTGTGGCTCCAAAACAATATAAACCTGTAGCAACAGCTAAAAATGAAGCCTCAACCGATCCATTAGCAGCACTGTTATCGGAATTAGATACAAATGATGAAAATGAAATATATAAATCTATTAAAAATGATACTACAGGAATAGATGAAAATGATTTAGACCACTTAGAAGGCGAGGAGGGAGAAAGTGCAGATGATGAAGATGATTACTTTAGTAATGAAGACGATGACTTGCAAGATGAAGAAGAAACAGGTGCGTACTCACAAGATGAAGATTAGAATATAAACAATAAAAACACAAAAAAAATAGAAATGGAAGCAGTAGCAAAATCAAACAAGGCTTATGAAGCACAATTAAATGATTGGATTGAGCAAGAAAAAGCAGGGATTGAATTAATTGGAACTATTGGAAAACTTTGGTTCGAAAAATCTATTGAATTGGTTTTATTTAGAAATCAATTAGTAGATAGAAGCGTAAGTGAAATTACAAACCTTCATTTATACGCTAAAAATATTGTAAAGAAAACCATTTCTGTTCAAGATACTTTAGCGATTGCTAATGCAATCTATACTTCTAATGTTTGCCCATCACGAATTGATATTGGTAAATTAGCTTATGAATACCAACAAGAAAAATCAAAATTCAAAACAGTTGATGAGTTTGTAGGCGATAAATTAAAAGATTTAATTGGAGCAAAGTCTAGCAATACACCTAAGGACGTAGTATTATATGGCTTTGGTCGTATTGGTCGTTTGGCTGCCCGCGAATTAATTTCGCAAGCTGGAAAAGGCGAACAATTACGCTTACGTGCCATTGTTACTCGTGGATCAAGTAATGATGACATTATTAAAAGAGCCGATTTACTACGTACTGATTCTGTACATGGTAATTTCCCAGGAACAGTAATTGAAGATTTAGAGAACAAAGCCTTAATTATTAATGGACATACCGTTCACATGATTGATGCTAAGAATCCTGAAGATGTAGATTATACTAAATTTGGTATTCATGATGCTTTAGTAATTGATAATACGGGTGTTTTTAGAGACGACAAAGAGTTAAGCCGTCATTTACAAGCAAAAGGAGTATCTAAAGTATTATTAACAGCACCAGCCAAAGGTGATGTACCTAATGTGGTACATGGCGTAAATCACGAAAAAGTTGACGTGAAGAATACTAAAATATATTCTGCAGCTTCTTGTACTACCAACGCTATTATGCCTATACTTTATATTATGGATAAAGAACTTTGTATTCAAAAAGGACATATTGAAACAGTACACTCGTATACTAACGATCAAAATTTATTAGATAACTACCATAAGAAATACCGTCGTGGTCGTTCTGCCGCATTAAATATGGTAATTACCGAAACTGGTGCCGAAAGTGCTTTGAAAAAAGTATTGCCTCATTTATCTGGTAAGTTTACTGCTAACTCTGTGCGTGTACCAACTCCAAATGTATCGTTAGCAATTTTAAACTTAAATGTAAATAAAGAAGTAACTAAAGAGGATGTAAATGAAATAGTAAGAAATTACGCGTTAAATGGTAGTTTAGTTGAACAAATACAATATGCGTTTAGTAATGAGTTAGTATCTTCAGATATCATTGGAAACTCTTGCCCATCAGTATTTGATAGTCAAGCTACCATTATCTCTCCTGATAAAAAGAGCATTGTGCTTTATGTTTGGTATGATAACGAATATGGCTACACACGCCAAGTAATACGTTTCTCGAAACATATTGCCGAAGTAAGAAGAGCCACTTATTATTAATGAGTTATAACAAGGAAGGGCAACCTTCCTTGTTTTTTTATATAGATATACTTAAATTTAATTCTTATGAAGAATATTACAAAGGTGTTTGAAAACAATAAGGCTTGGATTGAAGAAAAATTAAAAATTAATCCAGATTATTTTAAAAATTTAGCCGAAGGTCAAACACCAGAGTTTTTATACATTGGCTGTTCTGATAGCCGAGTAAGTGCCGAAGACTTGATGGGTGTGCAACCTGGTGAGGTTTTTGTGCATCGTAATATTGCTAATTTGGTTAATAATGTTGATTTAAGTGTGATGTCGGTTTTAAATTATGCCATTCAGCATTTAAAGGTTCAGCATGTTGTAGTTTGCGGACATTATGGTTGTGGTGGTGTAAAAGCAGCTTTGCAGGCACAAGATTTAGGCATCTTAAATCCATGGCTAAGAAATATTAGAGATGTTTATAGATTACACAAGCAAGAATTAAATGCTATAACAAACGAAGAAGATAGATATAATCGTTTAGTAGAATTAAACGTACAAGAACAATGTGTAAATTTAATTAAAACAGCCGCTGTACAGTTAGCTAATAAAGAAAGGGGTCTTATTGTACATGGTTGGGTTTTTGATATTAAAACTGGAAAATTAATTGATTTAAAAATTAATTTTAAAGAGATTTTATCTCAAATTATGGAGATTTATAAACTGTATTAGATTTTCACTCCAGTTACACTTACATCATTAATTTGTTCTATAGATTTTTCCCATTTTCAGTATTATGCCCTGAATTAAAAAAGCCATTCAATTGAATGGCTTTTTAATTGGAAAACTATGTAAGTTATTATTTTACTTGATCTACAATAGCTTTAAATGCTTCTGGATGATTCATTGCTAAATCAGCTAAAACCTTACGGTTTAAGTTGATGTTTTTTGCATTTACTTTTCCAATGAATTCGCTGTAACTCATACCATACTGACGAACGCCAGCATTAATACGTTGAATCCATAACGAACGCATATTGCGTTTTTTGGTTTTACGATCGCGGTAAGCATACGATAAACCTTTTTCAAGAGTATTTTTGGCTATTGTCCAAACATTACCTCTTGCACCCCAATAACCTTTGGTTAAATTAAGGATTTTTTTTCTGCGAGCTCTACTAGCTACATGATTTACTGAACGTGGCATTTCTTTTTCTTGTTTTTGGTTTTACGTGGTCTTTTTTTTTTTTGACGCTTGTTACATAAAACCGGGGTTAAACATTTGTTTTTTTTAAACCTAATTTCCGGTTCGACTTAAGTTGAATTACATGGCTAATAAAAACTTTACGTTGTTCATATCACGCTCATGTACTAAGCCTGATTTGGTTAACGCACGTTTTTGTTTAGTGCCTTTTTTTGTCAAAATATGACTTTTGTAGGCATGTTTTCTCTTAATCTTGCCGGACCCAGTTACAGAGAATCTCTTCTTTGCGCTGGAGTTTGTTTTCATTTTTGGCATTTTTACTTTATTTTATTTATTTGTTAGTACTTACTTTTTCTTTGGTGATAATACCATGAGCATTTTCTTTCCTTCTAATACGGGTAATTGCTCAGCTTTTCCGTAATCTTCTAATTCTGAAGCAAAACGAAGTAATAAAATTTCGCCTTGTTCTTTAAACACAATTTCACGTCCTCTAAAAAACACAAAGGCTTTTACCTTACTTCCTTCTTGCAAAAACTTAATGGCATGGTTCTTTTTAAACTGAAAATCATGCTCATCGGTATGTGGTCCAAAACGAATATCTTTTACAACTACTTTTGATGCTTTTGCTTTTACCTCTTTTGCTTTCTTTTTTAGTTCATATAAAAACTTACCATAATCAACCACCCTACATACTGGTGGATCTACATTGGGAGCTATTTCTACTAAATCTACACCTAATTCTTCCGCCATTGCTATGGCTTTAGCTATTGGGTAAACTCCTGTTTCGATATCTTCTCCAACAACACGAACCATGGGTGTATTTCTAATATTCCCATTGATTCGATGTAAATCTTCCTTTACGCCTGGTCTTTTAAAACCTTCTTTTAAACCCTTAGGGCGTTTAAATTCTGGTTTTGGTGCACCGTTATTCGTTTGATTCGTAACGGTATTCGTGGTCGGTTTTTTAAAAACGTTAATGGTTACCTCCGCTTTTTAGTTATACTTAATTTTTTTGTTTAAAATCGTTTTCAATATTTGATTGAATAAGTTTTGCAAACTCTTCAATCTTCATTGTTCCTAAATCTCCTTTACCTTGCTCTCTCACAGCTACAGTTCCTTCTTCGGCCTCTTTTTCTCCTACAATGAGCATAAATGGTATTTTATTTAACTCATTATCTCTAATTTTCTTCCCTATCTTTTCATTTCTCTCATCAACAAGGCCGCGAATATCGGAAATATTTAGTAATTCTAAAACTTTTTTTGCATAATCATTATATTTTTCGCTGATAGGCAAAATGGCTACTTGATCGGGGGTGAGCCAAAGTGGAAATTTACCAGCGCAGTGCTCAATAAGTACAGCTATAAAACGTTCTAAGCTACCAAAAGGCGCTCTATGAATCATAACAGGGCGATGTTTTTGGTTATCGGAGCCTGTAAATTCCAATTCAAAACGCTCGGGTAAGTTGTAATCTACCTGAATGGTACCTAATTGCCACTTACGACCTAAAGCATCTTTTACCATAAAATCAAGCTTAGGGCCATAAAAAGCAGCTTCTCCTAATTCAGTTACAGTTTTTAAGCCTTTTTCGTTAGCAGACTCTATGATGGCTCTTTCGGCTAGTTCCCAATTTTCGTCGGTGCCAATGTATTTCGACTTATTTTCGGGGTCGCGCAACGAAATTTGTGCCGTATAATCTTTAAAATCGAGGGCATTAAATACATGCAACACTAGGTCAATAACCTTTAAAAATTCTTCTTTTACTTGATCGGGGCGACAAAATAAATGTGCATCGTCTTGTGTAAAACCTCTTACGCGAGTTAAACCATGTAATTCGCCTTTTTGTTCGTAGCGGTAAACAGTTCCAAATTCGGCATATCTAACTGGTAATTCTTTGTAAGATTTAGGCGATGATTTATAAATTTCGCAATGGTGCGGGCAATTCATGGGTTTTAAATAAAACTCTTCGCCCTCGTGTGGAGTTCGTATTGGTTGAAACGAATCGGCACCATATTTTTCGTAGTGACCAGAACAAACGTATAATTCTTTTTGTGCAATATGTGGTGTAACCACAGGTAAATAACCTGCTTTTACTTGTGCTTTTTGCATAAATTGAATAAGGCGTTCGCGTAGCATGGTGCCTTTAGGTAGCCACAATGGTAAACCCAATCCTACTTTTTCTGAAAAAGTAAATAACTCTAGTTCTTTCCCCAACTTACGGTGATCTCTTTTTTTAGCTTCTTCTAGCAAAACAAGATAATCCTTTAATTCTTTTTCCTTTGGAAAAGCAATACCATAAATTCGAGTAAGCATTTTATTTTTTTCGTCACCTTTCCAATAAGCACCGGCAATATTTAAAACTTTCACCGCTTTAATAAAACTGGTGTTAGGAATGTGTGGTCCACGGCACAAATCGGTAAAATTGCCTTGTGTGTATAGGGTTATATTGCCATCATCTAGGCGCTCTAGTAAATCGAGTTTATATTCATCTCCCTTTTCAGTAAAATACTGTATGGCTTCGGCTTTGCTAATTTCTTTTCGAATGTACGCACTATTTTTGCGAGCCAGCTCTAGCATTTTAGCTTCAATTTTTTCGAAATCGGCAGGAGATAATTCTTCGCCATTTAAGTCCACATCGTAATAAAAACCATTTTCTAACGGTGGGCCTACCCAAAATTTCACTTTTGGATAAAGCGCCTCAAGAGCTTCGGCTAATAAGTGCGCAGATGAATGCCATAATGTGTTTTTACCTTCGGCATCGTTCCACGTTAGCAGACTTAAAGTACTGTCTTGATTAATGGGGCGATTCGCGTCAATGACTTCGCCGTTTACTTTTGCTGAAAGCACATTACGTGCTAATCCTTCGCTAATGCTCAGTGCTATTTGCATCGAGCTGGTTCCCTTTTCGTACTCACGAATTGAACCATCTGGTAATGTTATCTTTATCATACTATTGCTCCCACTTACAAGTGTGGGTTTAAATTTTAGGGTAACAAAGATACTATTATTTATTAAATTTTAGCTGAATACTAAAAATAAGTCTAACAGATGCCTAGTTTTAGATAGAATTTATTTTTCCATTGGATAACCTTTGGCAACCCAGTCAGGTTTAAGGTTTTCAGGAATATCTAAAATTTTGGTGTTTTTAAACCCTAATGACAATAGCATGTCATAGGCTGGTTTAATATTAGGGCAAGTTTTAGATGAGCAACAACCACAATACACTACAATGGCTTTATTTTTACTTTCCATGGTAAGAGCCGATTTAAGACGTTCGCCAAATGTAGCGTTGGTGGCAAAACCAAGTGATACGGCGGTTTTAATATTATCCATTGGCCCCACATTAAAAATAAGTGGTTTATCTTTGGTATTAGCATTTATTTTATCGGCTAATTCTTTTGCAGGCATCAATTGTTCTTTTTTCCATTCGGGATTTTGACCCAAGGAACATAAAACTGATATACTAAATAAAAAGGCGAATAGTTTTTTCATATTAAATTTTTTAATGCTAAAGTTAGTACAACAAAAATGCCAACAATGACAAAGTTAGTAGAAATGTGAGCAGAGAAAATTTAAAAAAAGCTAAAAACATCTTTTTAAAGAAGAAATGTTTTTTTTATAAAGTATCTAATGGACTTTGAACTTTAGAAAGTAATTTATTCGACACTTTTGCGTAAATTTCTGTTGTTTTGATGTGGCTGTGACCTAATAATTTTTGTATAAAAACCATATCAGTTCCCGCTTCTAAAAGGTGCGTTGCGTAGCTATGTCTCAAACCATGAATGCCAACTGATTTTGTAATTCCTGCTTTATTCATTGCCATTTTAAATACAGCCTGCGCACTTCGAATAGTATATTGTTCGCTAAATTGCCCTTGAAACAAATACCTTGCGGGTTGATAGGCCCGTAGGTAGTCATCCAAAAGCGGGAGCAAACTCGATGGTAAATTAACATAGCGATCTTTTTTACCTTTTGCACTTTGTATATGAACTTGTTGACGGTTCAGGTCAATGTTTTCAACTTTCAATGCAATGAGTTCGCTCACACGCAAGCCCATTCCGTAAGCCATTTTCAATAAAAGCAGGTGTTTTGGATTACTGGTAGTTTTAAAAAGGCGCATGATATCTTCCTTGCTCAATACCTTAGGCAAAGACTTTGAAGGCTTTGGTTTAATCACCAAGTCGAAGTCACTTTCTCGATTTAAGATCAACTTAAAATACGATTTTATCGCATTCATTCTCGAATAAATTTGTGCTTCTGAGTGATTGAGTTTTTTGGTACAATACAGGAAGTAACTATTTAAGCGTTCGACTGTAAGCTCATTTACCGGATACGATTTTAGTAAAACGAGTAAGTTTGCAAATTCGCCCAAGTATGTTTTGATAGTTTGTGGGGAGAATTGTTTTTGAAACAAAGCGTTTCTAAATTTAAGATATTCTTCTTTGTTGTGCGCATACAACTTCGGAAGTATAGCATCACCTATTTCAGGCAAAGGCAAGTTGAGTCTTTTTCGATAAAGGTTTGAATTAGGTAGATACCACGCATTACATGTACGCGACCATTTAGCCGATGGGAACACTTTTTTAAAAGAAGCCAACAAACGAGGGTCATAAGAAAACTTACACCATATAACTTCTTGGTTACGGTGTTTGGAAACGGAAAAAGTAAAACAAGATAAATCAATAGTTGTCATCTAATACGAAAGTACTGTTTATTTTTTACAATTACAAATGCGCAACTAAAATTCACCAAAAACACTGTATTTTATTGGTTAATCAGAGGTTCTTGTATTTTAATTAAAGAATGATTAACTTCGTCAATAAATAAGTTGGGTCGAAACCCTAGCGGGCTTTCGACCCAACGTAGCGGACGCTGCACGTCCCGCTGGGCTTCGCCC
>JADLER010000172.1 GCA_020846025.1 Bacteroidia bacterium
AAAAACAAACTATATTTGCACCCCAATTTAAAATTTAAAAAAAATTAAACCGTGGACGCATTAAGTTACAAAACCAAATTTGTTAACAAAGCTACTGCAGAAAAAGAGTGGTTGTTAGTTGACGCAGAAAATGAAGTGGTAGGTCGCCTAGCTTCAAAATTAGCGTATTTAATACGTGGTAAACATAAACCAGGATATACTCCTCATTCAGATTGTGGAGCAAATATCGTAGTTATTAACGCTGATAAAGTTCGCTTTACTGGTGCTAAATTAACTGATAAAGAGTACGTTCGTTACACTGGTCATCCAGGTGGGCAACGTTTTGCAACTCCTAAAGAAATGTTAGCTAAAAAACCTGAAGAAGTAATTAAACATGCAGTGCATGGAATGTTACCAAAAGGTCGTTTAGGTAGAGCTTTAAATACAAATTTATTTGTATTTGCAGGAGACAAACATGAGCATGAAGCTCAACAACCAAAAAAAGTAGATTTATCAACAATTATTGCATAATCAAATGGAAGTAGTAAACACATCAGGTCGTAGAAAATGTTCGGTAGCTCGTGCTTATGTATCTAAAGGTACAGGAGTTATCACTATCAATAAAAGAGATTATAAAGACTATTTTAAAACTCCAACGTTACAATATTACGTTTTACAATCTTTAAACAACGCAAAAGTTGCTGGAGAGTACGATGTAAAAGTAAATGTAAATGGCGGTGGAACAACAGGACAAGCGCAAGCTGTTCGTTTAGCTATTGCTAAAGCATTAGTTGAAATTAATCCTGAATTTAAAAAAGATTTACGCGCAGAAGGTTTAGTTACTCGCGATCCACGTATGGTGGAACGTAAGAAATTCGGTCAAAAGAAAGCACGTCGTCGTTTCCAATTCAGCAAACGTTAATATTTATTTATTTAGAATTTATAATTATGTCATCAAATACATTCAACGAATTATTAGAAACAGGTGCTCACTTTGGACACTTGAAAAGTAAATGGAATCCAGCTATGGCTCCGTATATTTATGCAGAGAAAAATGGAATTCATATTATTGACTTAAATAAAACAGTAGCTAAATTAGATGAAGCAGCAGCAGCAATTAAACAAATTGCTCGCTCTGGTAAAAAAATCTTATTTGTGGCTACTAAAAAACAAGCAAAAGATATTGTTGCTGATAAAGTAAAAGCAGTAGGAATGCCTTATGTAACTGAGCGTTGGCCAGGTGGTATGCTTACTAACTTTGCAACTATCCGTAAAGCTGTTCGCAAAATGTCGCAAATTGATAAAATGGCAACTGATGGAACATTTGATAATATTTCTAAAAAAGAAAAATTACAAATTTCTCGTGAACGTGCTAAATTAGAAACTAACTTAGGTTCAGTAGCTGATTTAACTCGTTTGCCTTCTGCCCTATTTATTGTTGATATCACAAAAGAACATATTGCAGTAGCTGAAGCAAAACGTTTAAACATTCCTACATTTGCGATTGTTGATACCAACTCTAATCCAAACTTTGTAGATTATGCTATTCCAGCAAATGATGACGCATCTTCTTCAATTGCGTATATTATTGAAGTAATGTGTAAAGCTATTAACGAAGGGTTAGGTGATCGTAAAATGGATAAAGAAGCAGCTGCCGAAGAAAAAGAATCTAGAGATTCAAAAGAAGGAGCGGAACTTTTAGCAGAAGGTGTAAGCATTAAAGGTGCTAAACTTGATAAGGATGAAGAAGCAGGCGCTCGTAAAGGTGGTCGTAAGAGAACAACAGCGAAAAAATAATTTATAATATATTTCGCCGAAGTAATTTACTTCATAAAATCTAAAAACGGTCGCTCTTTAAAATGGGTATGACCGTTTTTTTAACCATAAAAAATTTTAAATACCAAAAAAAATTAAATACAATGGCAATTACAGCACAAGAAGTAAACAAGTTACGCCAACAAACCGGAGCCGGTATGATGGATTGTAAAAAAGCATTAGAAGAAAACAATGGAGATTTTGAAAAAGCAATTGACTACCTTCGTAAGAAAGGCGCTAAAGTAGCAGCTAGTCGTGGCGATAGAGAAGCTAAAGAAGGTGTTGTTTTAGCAAAAGTTTCAGCTGATGGAAAAACAGGTATTGTTATTAGTGTAAACTGCGAAACAGATTTCGTTGCAAAAAATAATGATTTTATTGCTTTTGCTGAAACAGTAGCGGGTATTGCATTAGATAAAAAAGCAACTACTATTGACGAAATTAAAGCAGCATCATTTAATGGCGATGTAACTGTAAATGATAAATTTATGGAGCAAGTAGGTAAAATAGGTGAAAAAATTGATATCGGTTATTACGAAGCTATTAACGCTGAAAAAGTGGTAGGATATATTCACCCAGGAAACCGTGTATCGGTAGTAGTGGGTTTTAATAAGGATGTAGCTGATGAAGTTGGACGTAATGTAGCAATGCAAGCAGCAGCAATGGCACCAGTTGCTTTAGATAAGGATGGCGTTACTCAAGATATGTTAAACAGAGAATTAGAAATTGCCAAAGAACAAATTCGTGCAGAAGGTAAACCAGAAGATATGGTAGAAAAAATTGCTCAAGGAAAAATTTCTAAATTCTATAAAGAATCTACTTTGTTAAATCAAGAATACATTAAAGATTCTAAATTAAATGTATTACAATACTTACAAAGCGTAGATAAAGGATTAACGGCTACAGCATTTAAGCGTTATTCATTATCATAATAACTTTATTAAAAAAAATCCCGATAAATTATCGGGATTTTTTTTAAACTTATTTTCATATCTTCAAAACATATTATTAGATACAATAACACATTATGAAATATAAAAGAATTCTTCTAAAATTATCAGGCGAAGCCCTTATGGGAAATAAAGGTTTTGGAATTGACCAAGTACGATTAATGGAATATGCCAAAGAAATTAAAGCTGCATACGACTCAGGTTGTCAAGTAGCAATTGTAATTGGTGGGGGAAATATTTTTAGAGGTATTCAGGCCGAGCAAGGTGGTATGGACAGAGTGCACGGCGATTATATGGGCATGTTAGCTACTGTTATTAACTCTATGGCTATTCAATCAGCACTTGAAAATTTAAAAATTGAAACACGTTTGCAAAGTGCCATTAAAATGGAACAAATCTGTGAACCCTTTATTCGTAGAAAAGCTGTTCGCCATTTAGAAAAAGGTCGAGTAGTTATTTTTGGGGCTGGCTCTGGAAACCCTTATTTCACAACAGATTCAGCAGCTGCATTACGAGCAATAGAGATTGAAGCGGATGTAATTTTAAAAGGCACTCGTGTTGATGGTATCTATACAGCCGATCCAGAAAAAGATCCAAAAGCTACTAAATATGATAGAATTTCATTTGAAGAAGTATATAGCAAAGGTTTAGAAGTAATGGATTTAACCGCCTTTACGCTATGTAAAGAAAACAATTTACCGATTATTGTGTTTGACATGAACAAACCAGGTAACCTTCAAAATTTAATAAAAGGAGAAAAGGTTGGCACACTTGTTGAAGTTTAATAGTTCGTTATGAAAAATCACATCAATTACAAAATTTTATTATCTATTATTGCTATTGCCCTTCTTTTATCTTCTTGTAGAACACACCGTGACTGTAGAGGACGCAAGCAACATGCGCCTACACAAATGGGCGGTTGGTTATAACTTTAATATTTTCAGCTATTAAATAATCGTTTTCATTCGTATCTTTAAAGAGTGATTTTAGAACGGTTATCTCTCATTAATTTTAAAAATTATTCCGAAGCTCAACTCGAGTTTTGTCCTAAGTTTAATTGCTTTGTAGGAAATAATGGTATTGGGAAAACCAATTTACTAGATGCTATTTATTATATTTCATTTTGTAAAAGTTTTTTTAATACTATAGACAGCCAAAACATTACCTATCATCAAGCCTTTTTCGTAATTCAGGCATGGATAAATAAAAATGGCGAAACACACGAGATATACTGCGGCGTAAAACGTGGTCATAAAAAACAATTTAAACATAACAAAAAAGAGTATGAACGTTTGTCAGATCATATTGGTTTATATCCGTTGGTGATTATTTCTCCATCTGATATTGAGTTAATTTGGGGTGGTAGCGAAGTAAGACGAAAGTTTATGGATAGCATCATCTCTCAGTATGATAAAATCTATTTAGAGAAATTAATAAGTTACAATCATGTGCTACATCAGCGCAATGCTTTGCTTAAACAATTTCATGAGCAAAAATCATTTGATGAAACTAGCTTAGAGATTTGGGACGAACAGCTTATTATGTATGGTGAACACATTATAAAAATAAGAAAACATTTTTTAGAAGAATTTATTCCATTATTTTCTAAGAATTATCAATTCATAAGTGGCAGCAACGAAACCGTTAGTTTAGAATACGAATCATCTAATAAAGATGTAGCTTTTAAAACAGTATTAATGGCTAACTTAGCCAAAGACCGAGTTACTCAATATACGCACATAGGGCCACATCGTGATGATTTAGATTTTAAAATAGATAACAATAGCTTAAAGAAATTTGCTTCTCAAGGTCAACAAAAAACCTATTTACTATCATTAAAATTAGCTCAATTTGAATTTATAAAAAATAAAAAAGATACGAAACCTCTATTATTGCTAGATGATATCTACGATAAATTAGATGAACAAAGATTTAAAAAACTAATTGAACTGGTAAGTAGCGACAATTATGGACAAGTATTTATTACCGACACGCATCCTGAAAGAATTAAAGACTTGTTTAAAGAGAAACAAAGCGAGCATCTTATATTTGAAATACAGGATGGAAATATTGTAAAACATGACTAGAAATCGTAACCTTATAAAATTAGGCGATGCCATTAAGCAAATTTTTAAAGAAGAAAAGCTTGATGAGAAATACAGTATTTTTGCCATTAGAAACGGATGGGAAGGGATAGTGGGGAAAACGGTAGCAAAACACACTACTGAAATTCAGTTTGCTAAAGGGGTTTTATTTATAACTATTGATTCGGCTATTATACGCAATGAAATGGCTTTTGCTAAGGATAGCATTATTGAAAAAATAAATCAGTTTACAGGTAAACCATTTGTTAAAGAATTAGTTTTGAAGTAATAAAAAACATGAAAACATTTAACGTTCCAGAATTTTATAGAAGCCCAATCATATCAAAAATAAAGCAATTTAGGAAACTACAAGATCCTAGAAAGCAAGATAATTCGCCAACACTTTTAGATTTTGGTCCAGTTCAGTTTTATATTTCTCGTCATTTTGGATTTTGTTATGGTGTTGAAAACGCCATTGAAATATCATTTAAAGCACTTGAAGAAAACACCGGAAAACGCTTGTATTTACTAAGTCAAATGATACATAACCCAGCAGTAAATAAAGATTTAATGGAAAGAGGTATTCAGTTTTTGCAAGATACCAATGGGCAACAACTCATTTCATTTGACGAACTGACACCACAAGATGTAGTTATAATTCCTGCATTTGGCGCACCATTAGCAATTTTAGAACTATTAAAATCTAAAGGGATAAGAACCGAAACCTATGATACAACTTGTCCATTTGTGCAACGTGTATGGAAAAAATCAGAAAGTATTGGAAAAGATAATTACACCATTATTATTCACGGTAAACATAATCATGAGGAAACTCGCTCTACCTTCTCAAGAAGTGATCAACATAATAAAGCCGTAATCATACGCGACTTAGCTGAGGCTCAATTACTGGGTGATTACATTCTTGGAAAAAAATCACAACAAGAATTTGAAATAGATTTTAAAGATAAACATTCAGCTTATTTTAATATTGATACTGACTTACTACGGGTTGGAGTTATTAACCAAACAACCATGTTGGCTAGTGAAACTCAAGAAATAGCTGACTACTTTAAAAATTTAATGCAAGATAATTATGGGATAGAAAACATTAATAAACATTTTGCCGATACCCGCGACACCTTGTGTTATGCCACCAACGAAAATCAAAACGCAACGTACGGACTTTTAGATACCGATGCTGATATAGCCATTGTAGTAGGTGGTTATAATAGTAGCAACACATCGCATTTAGTTGAACTTTGCGAAAGAAAATTTTCTACTTTTTTTATTTCGTCTGCCAATGAAATAAAAGACTACACACTCATTCATCATTTCGATTACCCAAATAAGAAACACCTAAGTACATCAGGCTGGTTGCCAGATTTACCAATTACTAAAATTGTTTTAACTAGTGGTGCTTCTTGCCCCGATTCAGCTATTGAAGATGTTATTTATAAAATTTTAAGTTTTTACTCTCAAACAAGATCTATTGACGATGTCTTAAAAAACCTATCCTAAAATTATGCACATTAACTTACACAAACCCTTAGCATTTTTTGATTTAGAAACTACCGGAATTAATATTGGTGTTGACAGAATTATTGAAATCTCAATTGTAAAAGTAAATATTGATAATAGTACTACTGTTTTAACCAAGCGCATTAATCCTGAAATGCCTATTCCTGTTGCTTCTTCTAAAATTCATGGAATTTATGATAAAGATGTTGCCGAATGTCCGAATTTTAAAACACTAGCACCTCAGTTAGCTGCATTTATTGATAATTGCGACCTAGCAGGTTTTAACTCTAATAAATTTGATGTGCCCATGCTAGTAGAAGAATTTTTAAGAGCGGATATTGATTTTGATTTAAGAAACAGGCGCTTAGTAGATGTGCAAAATATTTTTCATTTAATGGAGCCTAGAAATTTATCGGCAGCCTATAAATTTTATTGTGATAAAACTCTACACAACGCTCATTCGGCAGAAGCAGACACCTTAGCTACATACGAGATTTTTAAGGCTCAATTAGCACGATATGAAAACACCGAATTGAAAGATGAGAAAGGTAAAGTATTTAAACCTGTAGTAAACGACATACAACAATTAAGTAGTCTTACAGCTCGTACCAAAAATGTGGACTTGGCTGGAAGAATAGTTTATAATGACAAAGGTGAAGAAGTGTTTAATTTTGGAAAACATAAAGACAAACCCGTAAAAGAAGTATTTAGCAAAGAGCCTTCCTACTATAATTGGATGATGCAAGGTGATTTCCCACTTTATACTAAACGAATAATTACTCAATTAAGACTTAGTATGAAATAAAGGTAACTCATAATGAGAAACAATTACTTTTTACATTAATGAAGCTATATTTATTTGATTGGTGATAACAGATAAATAATAATTATTTTCCGTAACACCATTTATAGATACCATTGTATAAAACACATTCTTCTTTGTTCTAGTTTGTTTAACAAAAACTGCTTTTTTGTTCTTAATAGTTTCGTAATAATCTTTTGAAATCGAGAATTCTGTATCATAAAATTTCGCCTCTAACAGGTTCATACAATTATCACTTCTATCAATTATTAAATCAATTTGTGCACCCCTTTGTAGGTGATTTCCTTTATAAAACCAAGAAGCTTCGTTAGTTACAATACCATTAATGCCTAACTCTTTTTTTATAAGTGTAATATGTTTAAAAACAAAATTTTCGAAACTAAACCCTTGCCAAATTTTAAAGACTTGTGTAGTTGCAAACTGAACCCAATTATTTTTATTTCGTGTTGGTTCTATGAACTTATAATAAAATAAGGTAAACTCATCAATTAAGCGATAAAGAGTATCATCTTTTTTATTACCTATGGGTGTAATTTCTTTAACAAATCCACACAGAATGAGCTCCTGTATAATTAACGAAAAACCACCGCCAGAAGCAAATTTGGTAGAAGTCAAAATTTCGTTTCGTGTTAACCCTTTGTTTTTTAAGGATAAAGCTTTCACAATTTTAATGTGATTATGGCTATTTTTAAATAAAGAGGCATACAAATTATCAAACTCGCTTTTAAATAAAGCTTGTTTAGAAAAAAACATCCTTTCAATAAATTGATCTACACTTTGCCCCTTTTCAAAATATCTTAAATAATAAGGAATACCGCCAATTACCATATATAACTTAATAATATCTACATCAACCAACCGTATCCTTTTCGCTTGTAAATATTCTTTTGTTTCTTTTATATCAAATGGTAAAAGTTGAATTTGGCAAGTTAATCGGTTGTGTAATCCTCCCTTGTTATTAATTATTTTATTAATAATCCATGAAGCTTCTGAGCCACAAATAACTAATATTATGTCATTTCTTTTACTACAAAACTGATTCCAAAATTTATCTAATGCAGCCAAAAATCATGATTTTTGGGTTTCAAACCATGCTATTTCATCTAAAAAGATTACCTTTTTTTGTTTCCCTTTAATACTTAGAATATATTCTTTTAAATATTGGAATGCCATTAACCATGTTTGCGGTTTTTCACGCTTTGTTTTGTTAAACTCATTAATCGATAGCCAAAAATTTTCTAACTGTTGAGTTTTATCTTTTTCATGTAGGCTACTTGCTTCAAAAACGATATGTTTTTGATAGAACTCTCGTATTAAATATGTTTTACCAATGCGTCTTCGTCCATAAACAGCTAGAAAATTTGACTCATCATCTGTAAGTAACTTAGCCATTATGTTTTTTTCTATTTGTCTTCCAACTAACTTCATGATTAATTTATTATTCGCCAAATTATATACAAAATTCACAAATTTGGCGAAAAATAATTTTAAGGTGTATTTAAAATTAAAAGTCGAAATTTAATTATAAATATAACCTCAACTTATCCATAGTTACATCTATCAATTAATGGACGAACTAATCCACCTGTAATATTCTCTAGAATTTCATATTACATTTTTACTTAAACAGTCGCTTAAGTAATTTGGATGAGTACATAAATTTATTACACTGCCTCTATTTTCAAAGTTTGATGATTCTTATACTAATCGTTTCTACACAATACCAAACAAATTTTCACCAAATTAAAATTAAGTTATTTTGTAAAAGTTGCTTCTAATTGTTCTATTCTTTTTTCAAGCAACTCTATCCGTTGTTTATCTGTTAATGTTTTTGGTTTATTTTCTTCTATTCTCCATTTGTTATAAGCAATATAAAAACCTGGTAATAACATTATAGCTACTAAAACATCCCACATTATTAAACTTTTTCTACTTAGCTGAGAACGATTTTGATGATTAATCTTTAAATATCGTGTTAAAAGAAATGTATCTGAACCAATAAATAATGAATTAATTAAGTAAAAGTATAATCCACCAATAAAATATTTATAATCAGAATGTGCTAAGCCATAAGCCGATGTACACAATGGTGGCATACAGGCTGTGGCAACTGCTACACCTGCAATTATTTTAGTTCCTTCTTTTTTTATGATACCTATAAAACCAACAATGCCTCCAAAAAAAGCAATAAGGATATCAAAAATACTTGCTTTTTTAAACGATTCTAACATTTCGGTACTATTATCAAACGGATTAATTAAAAAATAAATTGTAGCTGAAATTAAACTAACTAAAGTCATTACTATCCAGTTTTTAATTCCTTTCTGTCTAAGTTTCTTATCATTAGTAGCTAAGCCAAAAGAGAAACCAACAATAGGTCCCATAAGTGGCGAAATCAGCATGGCGCCAATTACTGCCGATATAGAATTCGTTGTAAGACCAATGCATGCAATAATCATGGCAACACCAAGAATCCAAGCATTAGAACCACTCATTCTTACACCTTCAGATATTTCAGAATGAATTTCATTAAAGTCATCCTCACTTTCAATCTGAAACTTTAATCCTAAAAATCTTTTTAGAATATTAAAATTTTTCATGGATTTCTGTACTATATGTTAAGCGTGGTTTTATTAAAAATAATGATTAGCTCTTAGTTATTTTGGTTTTATACTTTGGTAATAGTTTTAAAAATTCTTCAATGGTTTTTTCAAGTGAATTACTATTCCCTCTTCCGCCAGCGGCATTAATATGTCCGCCACCATTAAAATAGTGTCTTGCAAATTGATTGACATCAAATTTACCTTTGCTTCTAAAAGAAATTTTTATCTTACCGTCCAATTCACTGAAAAACGCACAAAACTTAATTCCTTTTATTGAAAACGGATAATTAACTACCCCCTCTGTGTCGCCTTTTTGAAAATGAAATTGCTGAAGTTCGTTTGCTGTCAACGAAATATATGCGGTGTGATATTCAGAAAGCACCACCATTTTTTCTGTTAAACAGTAACCTAATAATTTCATACGACTTTCGCTATATGTATCATACACAGCCGAATGAATCTCATGTGGTTTAATACCCGTTTGTAATAAATCAGCTAATATCTGATGTGTAGAAGATGTAACACTATCAAATCTAAATGAACCCGTATCTGTCATCAAACCGGTGTAAATACAAGCAGCAATGGATTTATCTATGAGTTTTTTACCGCCTAAACCGCAAATAAATTCGTAAACTAACTGGCAGGTTGATGAGGCTTTTACATCATGAAACATTAATGTGGCATAATTATCGGGTTGTTGATGATGATCAATTAAAACTTTTTTAGCAGAAGATTGTTTTAATAAATCGCCTAATCCTTCTAAGCGAGAGTAATTATTAAAATCTAGAGTAAAAATCAAATCCGATTTTTGAATAATATTAGCCGATTTTTTTTGTTGATTATGATAGGTGATTACTTTTTTGTTTCCAGGTAACCATTGTAAAAACTCAGGATAATCGTTTGGTGTAATAACTGTAGTTTTTTTACCAATTTTAGTAAGGTATAAATAAAGGGCCAACGACGAACCCATGGCATCACCATCAGGATTAAAATGAGTTACAATCACAATGTGATTTGATTTATGAATTAAAGTCTTAAATTTATTAAACGAGTCTTTTTGCATATAACAAATGTATTGAATTTAGTGATAGTTTGGTATATTTAAACTCTTGAATTTATTAAAAGAAACATGAAGATAATTAAAAGAATTAAAAGTTTTTTTGCACATGAAAAAGCAGGTGGCATTGTTTTAATTGCATGCACTTTATTTTCTTTGGTATTATCTAATTCAGTATGTAATGATGTTTATCAATCTTTATGGCATATATCTATATTTCAACAAAATGTAGAATATTGGATTAATGACGGATTAATGGCTATCTTTTTTTTATTAATTGGTTTAGAGTTGAAAAGAGAAATTTATCAAGGTGAGTTATCCAATGTAAGAGAAGCCTTCTTACCCATTTTTGGAGCTTTAGGTGGTATGCTTGTTCCAGCAGGTATTTATGTGTTATTTAATATTGGTTCCAACACGCAAGGTGGCGCTGGTATTCCTATGGCAACCGATATTGCCTTTGCCTTAGGTATTTTGTCTTTATTGGGTAATAAAGTTCCTACATCATTAAAAATATTCTTAACAGCTCTAGCTGTGATAGATGATTTAGGAGCGATAATTGTTATTGCTTTATTTTACACGCAAACACTTATACTAGCTAATTTATTCATTGCTCTTTCAATTTTTATGGTTTTACTTTTTTGTAATTATTTCAAATTAAGATTTTTGATAATTTACTTATTAGGAGGAATAGCTATGTGGTATTTTATGCTTCACTCTGGCGTACATGCCACAATAAGTGGTGTGTTATTAGCGTTTGCAATTCCATTTAATAATGGTAGCGAAGAGGCGGCTTCATACAAGTTAGGTCAGTTTTTACATTTTCCAGTTACGTTTCTTATTCTACCTCTCTTTGCATTAGCCAACACTGCCATTACAATCGGAGGTCAATTATCCGAAATGCTTTTACAACCCTATAGTATTGGTATTTTATGTGGCTTACTCATTGGAAAACCATTAGGTATTTTGCTATTTAGTTATATTGCTACTAAAATTAAACTTTGTCAATTACCAAGTGAAATAAATTGGCAACATATTTTTGGAGTAGGTATCTTAGGAGGAATTGGGTTTACCATGTCTATTTTTATTACACTATTATCATTTGAGCAATTAGAAATAATTAATAACAGTAAACTTACTATTTTAATTAGTTCCGCTTTATCAAGTTTAGTAGGCTTATTGGTTTTGAAACTTACCCTAAAAAAAGAACAGCCTATAGTTGGGTAATTATCTCCTTTCACATACAAAGTTAGGTAGTTCGCCCCAGATTTTAACTTATTATATAACTATTTGTTAAATTAGTCCAGATGAAATACTTATTGATAGTTAGTATAAATGTTTTAATGTTTTTAAACTTATCAATCTATGCTCAAGAAAATTATTTACAACGTGCAGAATTAATAAGTAATACTGATAGCGCTATTCAATATATAGAATCTAAACTCGCTATCAGAGATATTGATACAAAAACTCACACAAAACTTATTTATCATTTATCATCTCTTTACAATAAAAAATCACGATACTATAAGTCTGAAAGGATTTTAAATGAACACTTAACCGAACTAAGTAAGAAAGATAGGATGTATCAAATTGGGTTGGTTTATTCACAACTTGGAAATACATTCAAATTAAAGCGTGAAATGCCAGAGGCATTAAAATACTATTTAGAAGCTAAAGATATTTTTGAGAAAATAAAATCATATTCTGATTTAGTGAGAGTTTATGTAAGTTTGGCCGAATATTTTAGAAGTTTATCAGAATATCCAGAAGGCAAAAAGTTTATACAAAAAGCCTTTACATTATATCATAACAAAGAACTGAAAGATACGAGTTTGCTTATTGGGATGTATGGCCGATTTGCAGCTATCCAAAATGAAAGTTCTCCTACCGATTCATCTATTATTTTATCGTTACAAGCATTAGAATACGCTCGACTTACTCATGATTTGAATGCACAAGCTATTTCTTTAAATGAATTAGGATTTAGTTTTAAAAATCGTCACATGGTTGATTCTTCAAGAGCTTGTTATAAAATGGCGTACAAGCTTTGGAGCCAAATTGGAAATGATGCTGATGCTGTACATGCCTTGTATAACGAAGCATTGTTGTTATCGCATAATGATTTCAAAAAGGAATTTGTTATACCTTATTATGAGAATATCATAAGCCTAGTAAAAAACAAACAAATTGATTATCCACTTGATCAAGTTTTTTTTGAATTAAGTAATTGTTATTTTTTTATGGGTGATAGTTTGCAATGTTATAGAATACGACAAAATTATTATCAGGCATTATTAGATAAACGCCATAAATTATACGATTCGGAAGTACAAAATATTGAAGAAAAATATGAAAATGAGAAATATAAAAAAGAGATTATAGAAGTATCTAATGAATTAAAGGAGAAAAAAAATGAAGTGTTAATAATATCAGTATCTTTAGCAATTCTTATTATTTTACTAATTGTAATTGCTTTTTTGGCAAACAGAGTAAATAAATCCAACAAAATTTTAAAAATCAAAAATAAAGAAAAAGATATTTTAGTACAAGAAGTACATCATCGTGTGAAAAATAATTTACAGTTTATAAACTCATTAATAAATATGCAAATAAACTCTAATAAAAGTAAAACAGCTATTGCATCATTAAATGATTTTTCGCGTCGCATTCAGTCCATGGCTTTGGTTCATGAGATGCTATACAATAAAGATGAGATAGCTGGAATTGAAATTAAAAACTATTTTCAAGAACTTATTTCTAGTTTAAATGAAATGGTAACTTTAAATAATATACCTATTCAGTTTCGTTTGAGTTGCGACGAAATGCTTATCGAATCTAACAAAGCGATGGCTTTAGGAATTATTATGTCGGAACTTGTTTCTAATTCTATTAAATATGCTTTTTCAGATACTCAAACACCAATTATTGAAATAAGTTACAAGTTAAATAATCAACAAGCAACTTTTATAGTAAGAGATAATGGTAGTGGTGCAGATTTTAATAAAGAAGTAAGAAAAAATAAACTAGGTATGCGATTAAGAGACATATTCTCCAGGCAGCTAAAAGGAGAATATCTTTTTAATAATGATAATGGTCTTGTATATACTTTAACATTTAAAATTTAATTTACGAATGAAACCACTCAATATATTAATTGTAGAAGATGAGGTTCTAATTGCTGAAGATTTGCACGATATTATTAAGAGTTTTGGTTATAAGAATATTAAAATGGCACATACAAAATCTGATGCAATTGCCTTATTAAATCAATTCTATTTTGATGTAGTATTATTAGATATTCGAATGGAAAAGGAATTAGATGGCTTAGAATTGGGCACCTTTATAAATAAGGCATTAAAAATTCCTTTCATGTATATTACAGCTCATTCGGATATAGCAATGATAAAGGAAATATTAAAAACAAAACCTGCTGCTTATATTACCAAACCTATTAAGAAATCTGATTTATTTGCCAACCTCAATTTAATTGAATCACAACGAACAGAGCATAAATCATTAATTATTAAAGATGGTTACAATAGTCATAAAATTTTGTTTGAAGAAATTAACTATATAGAAGGAGAAGGAAATTATATCAATATTTATTCCCAATCTAAAAAAATAGTAATACGACAAAGTATGGATAGCATAATGGAAGAACTTGATGCAAGTTTATTTTTTCGTATTCACCGTTCATATATAGTAAATTTAAAAAAGATAACCAAATTTTCGAAAAAAGAAGTAGAAATAGGTACTGTTCAACTCCCAATATCTAGAAAAATTGCCAGTGAATTCGAGAGCATTATAAATTCAATAGGTTCATAGGCTCCAAGAATTTTAAATGCATTTCACATACAAACTTTTGCATTTCAAAACATTTATTTCTCGACTACAAACAGATGTGTTATTATTGTTAAAATAATTTAATACATCTTATGAAAAAAAACAAATTAACCAAAAATCTAAATCGGCTATTGATTTTGCTCGGTTTAAGTGTATTCATAAACATGAATACAACTGTGCTCAAAGCACAATGTACAACTGGTAGTAACAGTCCCACGGGAACTTTTACTATTTCGCCATATGTACAAACATTAATTTCTACAAATATGTTTCCTGGTAGTTATGTCAATATATACATAAGCACACCTGGAGAGTACGAAATGGCCGCTTCATTCTCAAGTTATTTTACAGTTACCGATGCTCTAAATAACCCTTTAGCATTCGGGAACAATTCTTTATATTATTATTTTCCTACAGTAGGTAATTATAGGCTTTATTTACATTCCAATTCTTCCTGTGGTATGTCTGGTGGTTCAAGAATTGTAGCAATGGCTCCACGCAATAATGCCTTTAGTTTTGATGGTGTTGATGATTATATTGATGCAGGCATGGGTATTACTAATTATTTTAAAGGAAAAGACAAACTTACTTTAGAGGCATGGGTTTACCCAACGCAAAATACGGTTGGAAAGTCAATCATAGGTAATCATTCAGTCAATACCCAATTTGATATACAACAAGCTGCTGATAAATATATTTTCTTTATTGGTTTTGGGACTTATGCTGTTTCAACAGCTACTGGTTCAGTGATGCTTAATACATGGCAACACATTGCAGCTGTATTTGATGATAACGTTATAAAAATATATTTGAATGGCGTATTATCTGGCACAACAGCAGTGCCTAGTTCGTATGTATTAGATCCTTCATGTGCTATTCCATTAATGATAGGTAAGAGTGGATTTGGTGGTGAACAATTTCAAGGCAGTATTGATGAAGTAAGAATTTGGGATGTTGCACGTACACAATGCGAAATAAATACTTATAAATCAGGACCAATTGCTACAAGTACAACAGGATTAGTTGCCAACTATCATTTTAATCATGGGGTAGCTGGTGGTAATAATGCCGGTAGAACTTCTTTAGTAGATGCAACTGGAAATGGTTATAATGGTACTGTAACAAATGCAGCCTTATCTGGGGCTACATCTAACTGGGTAGTTTCTGGTTCTTTTGCAAATGGTACAAATGAACCAACTTACACGGCTCCAAATGTGACAATATCTGGTACTTCAACAATTTGCTCAGGTAATACAACAACGCTTACTGCTAGTGGAGTAAGTACCTATACTTGGGTTTCTGGCCCTACAACTTCTACAATTGCAGTTACGCCAAGTGTTTCAACTACTTATTCTGTAACAGGAACTAATAGTGTAGGTTGCGTATCTAATATGGCTACAAAACTTGTTACTGTAAATACAACACCAACAATAAGTGTAAATAGTGGATCAATTTGTTCAGGTACATCATTTACCATCACTCCATCTGGTGCTAGTACCTATACTATTCAAGGTGGTTCAGCTGTAGTAAGCCCAACTGCTAATTCAACTTATACAGTTGTAGGAACATCAAGTGCTGGTTGTGTGAGTGCAAATACAGCAACATCAAATGTTACTGTAAATACAACACCAACAGTAAGTGTTAATAGTGGATCAATTTGTTCAGGTACATCATTTACCATCACACCAAGTGGTGCAAGTACCTATACCATTCAAGGTGGTTCAGCCGTGGTTAGCCCTACTGCTACTGCTAATTATACAGTTGTAGGAACTTCTAGTGCTGGTTGTATCAGTAATGTGGCTACTTCTAATGTTGCCGTTAATATTTGTACACCTGCAGCAGCCTTAAATTTTGATGGCTCAGATGACTATGTATCAATTCCAAACTCTATTAATATGGGCGACTTTACAATTGAATTTTGGATGAATACAACAATGACAGGTTTAACTGGATCTCAATGGTATTATGGTAATGGTTTAGTAGATGGAGAAGTTGGTGGAGTTACTAATGACATGGGAACAGCACTAGTAGGTTCTAAAGTAGGTTTTGGTATTGGCAACCCTGACATTACTATTTTTTCAACTTCAAATGTTAATACTGGAAGCTGGACACATGTAGCTGCTACATGGAACAAAGCAACAGGTGCTATGAAACTATATATTAATGGTATTCAAGAAGCATCAGCTACTAGTACAGGTTTAGCTAATAGAACTACACCTAGTAGTTTAAAGATAGGAGTATTAAATACAATGTTAAGATATTCGAATGTGTCAATAGATGATGTTAGACTTTGGAATACAGTTCGTACACAATGTGAGATTAACACATACATGAATGCTGAAATTCCAACAAATGCAACAGGATTAGTAGCTAACTATCACTTTAATCAAGGAAATGCAGCCGTTCTTAATACAGGTATTTCCACTCTATTAGATGCAACAAGTAATACAAACAACGGTACCTTAACTAATTTTGCATTAAATGGCGCAACATCTAACTGGATTGCACCAGGCGGAGTTGTATCAGGATATACAACAACCTTAGCATCACCTACAGTAGCTATTACAGGAACAACAGCAATTTGTTCTGGTAATTCAGCAATTTTAACTGCAAATGGTACAGTTGACACTTATACTTGGAGTACTACTGCAAATACAGCAAGTATCTCTGTTACACCTACAATGACAACAACATACTCAGTATCTGGAACTAATAGTGTAGGTTGTGTGTCTAATATGGCTACACAAACTTTAACAGTAAATACAACACCAACAGTAAGTGTAAATAGTGGAACAATTTGTTCAGGTACATCATTTACCATCACTCCATCTGGTGCAAGTACCTATACCATTCAAGGCGGTTCTGCTGTAGTAAGCCCTACTGCTACTGCTAATTATACAGTTGTAGGAACTTCTAGTGCTGGTTGTATTAGTAGTAACGTAGCTACTTCAAATGTTGTTGTTAATATTTGTACTGCAGCAGCAGCCTTAAATTTTGATGGTTCAGATGACTATGTTGATGTAGGTACAGGTTTAAGTACATATTTTGCTGGAAAAAGTAACATTACCGCAGAAGCATGGATTTATCCTACCAGCAATACAGGAGCTTACAAAGTAATTGTGGGTAATTACAACACCACATCCAATGGAAAATTACAATTTTTATTACGCCAAGATCTTAATGATATAACCTTTTGGGTATCAAACAGCACTGGTGCTTTTACACAAGCCACAGCTACGAATGTAGTTACATTAAATACTTGGCAACACGTAGCTGGTACTTGGGATGGTTCTGTTATTAAAGTATATGTAAATGGTATTTTAAAAGGCAGTACCAACTGGTCGGGTACACTTTACAATACACCAAACAATGTTTATATAGGTGCAAATAATTTTACTAATGAACGTTTTCAAGGCAGTATTGATGAAATAAGGATATGGGATGTTACTCGTACACAATGTGAGATTAATACGTACATGAATGCTGAAATTCCAACAAATGCAACAAGTTTAGTAGCTAACTATCACTTTAATCAAGGAAATAACGGTACATTAAATACAGGCGTTACAACTTTATTAGATGCAACAAGTAATGCATATAACGGTACCTTAACTAATTTTGCATTAAATGGCGCAACTTCTAACTGGATTGCACCAGGCGGCGTTGTATCAGGATATACAACAACTTTAGCATCACCTACAGTAGCTATTACAGGAACAACAGCAATTTGTTCTGGTAATTCAGCAATCTTAACTGCAAATGGTACAGTTGATACTTATACTTGGAGTACTACTGCAAATACAGCAAGTATATCAGTTACACCAACAATGACAACAACATACTCAGTATCAGGAACTAATAGTGTAGGTTGTGTGTCTAATATGGCTACACAAACTTTAACTGTAAATATGTTACCTACCTTAACTGTAAGCGCTACAAGTAACACAATTTGTGCAGGTACAAATGATACCTTAGCTGTAACAGGAGCTAGTACTTATATGTGGGATAGTAACGCTGGAAGTTCAATGAATGATTCAGTAGTTGTAGCACCTACATCTAATATGACATATACTGTAAATGGTACAGATGCAAATGGGTGTTCAAGTTCAGCTTCTATTAATGTAAACGTAAATATGTTGCCTACCTTAACTGTAAGTGCTACAAGTAACACAGTTTGTACAGGTACAAATGATACTTTAATAGTAACTGGAGCTAGTACATATATGTGGGATAGTAACGCTGGAAGTTCAATGAACGATTCAGTAGTTGTAGCACCTACATCTAATATGACATATACTGTAAATGGTACAGATGCAAATGGATGTTCAAGCTCAGCTTCTATTAATGTAAGCGTAAATATGTTACCTACTTTAACTGTAAGTGCTACAAGTAACACAATTTGTACAGGTACAAATGATACTTTAGTAGTAACTGGAGCTAGTACATATATGTGGGATAGTAATGCTGGAAGTTCAATGAACGACTCAGTAGTTGTAGCACCTACAGCAACAACAAGTACTAATATGACATATACTGTAAATGGTACAGATGCAAATGGATGTTCAAATACAGGAACAGTGAGTATCATGGTTGATCCTTGTGCATCAGGTATTAAATCTAGTGGTAATATGGTATCGTTTAACGTGTATCCTAATCCAAATACTGGAGTATTTACAATTACCGCTAGTGAGGAGTTAGGACAAATACATATTTATGATATGTTAGGTAAAATGGTGTATGCTGAAAAGAGCACACAAACCGAAACAACCATTAATTTATCAGATTTAAAAGCAGGTATTTATTATGTTACAATAAAAAATACAACTGTAAAAATCGTTAAACAATAGTTTTTTTTCATGGTTAGAGGAAAAGGGTTGTCTCATTTGAGACAGCCCTTTTTTATTTCAATCTCAATGGCTTAACTATAAAACATGTTCTTTTACTAATGATACGTAACCATTGCAACAATGAAAGAGAAAATCTGCGAAAGTTCGGATTTTACAGGAATTTTAACTCTTAATAATATTGCTAACTTATAACCTAAGGTTAACTCACCACTTCTAATCTGGCAAATTTTAAAAGTAAATTCTTCTCCCCCACTTCTCTAAAATTGATAACAGCTTTTGAATTAGGAAAGAGGCCATCAATTGCAATAATTTCACCAATGCCAAACTTTTCATGCTGAACAACATTACCAACTTTAAGGTTTGCATTTATACTATTATCCCTTGGTGCGTTATTTTCAGCCATACGTTTAGCCAAAGGAATTAGTTTTTTAGGGGGTGAAAACTTAATATTTTTAGCTTCTTCTTTTTGAAATTGAATTGATTTATTTCCAAATGTAGTTGAGGTTTTAGTGTTTTGATAACTATTCCTAAATCCACTAAACACATCATCCGAAAAGCGATCTTCGTTGATAGGAGTTTCGTATTCTACATAGCGACTGTCTAGTTCTTCAATAAAACGACTAGGTTCGCAATATTGTATATTACCAAATTTAAAACGTGTTGTAGCATAACTTATGGTCGCTCTTTTTTCGGCACGAGTGATGGCCACATAAAACAATCTTCGTTCTTCTTCTAAGTCTGTTCGATTATTGATAGATAATTGCGATGGAAATAAATTTTCTTCTAAACCCACTATATTGACATACGGAAACTCTAATCCTTTAGAGGCGTGAATAGTCATTAATGAAACCTTATCAGCATTTTTCTCATCTTCACTTTCTTTATCCACATCGGTAAGCAAGGTAATTTCTTGCATAAATTCGTCTAAGGTTTTTAATTGTTTATTTTCCTCTGGATTATCAAACAATTCTATGGGGTTCACTTCAACTTGTGTGGCAATATGTTCTTTAAGTTCTTCCTCTTGTGGTGTACGTTCTTGTTCAACAAAATCCTTTATACCATTTAATAACTCTTGTATGTTTTCGTATCTACTTACTCCTTCAGGAGTTTTATCGTCGTATAAATCTTTAACAATACCGCTTGTAACAGCAATATGATTAGCACTTTCATAAGCATCTTTAAATGGTAAAAGAGCGGCAAATGTTTTAATCATAGTTACAAATGCCTGAATTTTTTGAACAATTCCTTTATTAATTTCTAAATTAAAATCCGTTAAGTTAGCTATAACCTCCCACATACTAATATCGTGTTCTATAGCTACCAACATAATTTTATCTAAGGTTGATTGCCCAATTCCACGGGCTGGATAATTAATAATTCGTTTTAATGATTCATCATCTTTATGATTAATCGTTAATCTAAAATAAGCTAAGGCATCTTTAATTTCTTTACGTTGGTAAAAAGAAATACCTCCGTAAATTTTATAAGGAATATTTAATTTTCTGAGTGCCTCCTCAAAAGCACGTGATTGCGCATTGGTACGATAAAGTATAGCAAATTCTTTATACAAAGCTTGTTTAGTTAAATGTGTTTCGTAAATTGATTTAGCTACTTTAGCTCCCTCTTCATTATCAGTGTTAGCTCTAACAATTTTAACCTTTTCACCTTCTTCGTTATCAGTAAAAATATTTTTTTTAAACTGGTCGATATTAAGAGCAATAACCGCACTAGAAGCTTTAACAATATTTTGCGTACTACGGTAATTTTGTTCTAATTTATAAGTTTGTAAGTCGGGATAATCTTTTTCAAAATTTAAAATATTTTCGATGTTAGCTCCTCTAAACGAATAAATACTTTGCGCATCATCACCTACCACACATATATTTTGAAATCGTGCCGCTAATTGTTTGATGATGACATATTGTGAAAAATTGGTATCTTGATACTCATCTACTAAAATGTATCTAAACTTGTTTTGATATTTAAGCAACACATCTGGAAAATCGCGCAATAAGATATTGGTATTAAATAATAAATCGTCAAAATCCATAGCGCCAGTCTTAAAGTTCCTTTTTTGATAAGCTAAATAAATTTCGCCTAGCATGGGTTTTCTAGAGGCATAATCTTCGCCAGTAATTACCGTGTTTTTTAGGTATTGAGCAGGTGAAATTAATTTGTTTTTAGCACTCGATATTCGGTTCAAAACCATTGATGGTTTATACACCTTATCGTCTAAATTCATTTGTTTCAAGATGTCTTTTATAACATTTTTGCTATCATCGGTATCATATATGGTAAAATTGGAAGGATAACCCAATTTTTCTGATTCCATACGCACTAGTTTTGCGAAAACGGAATGAACAGTACCCATCCATAAATTTTTAGCTTCTTTATCACCCACTATTTTGGCAATACGAGCCTTCATTTCACGGGCTGCTTTATTGGTAAACGTAAGGGCTAAAATATTAAAGGCATCTGTGCCTTTTTGCATAATGTGGGCAATGCGGTAAGTAAGTACACGTGTTTTACCTGATCCAGCTCCTGCAATAATCATGACTGGTCCTTCGGTAGCTTCAACAGCTTGTCGTTGTACTAAATTTAATTCGTTTAAATAATTACTCATTTTTACAAAAATAAGGAATAATAAAAGTTCTTATTGCTACATTTTATAGAACTTATACACGGAATGAAAATTAGCATTTCTTGGATAAATTATTTTGCAAAAACAAAAACTATTTGCGTTGTTTGTGGGGTACTAATTTGTAATTTAATTTAAAAATGGCAGGTGTTAACAAAGTAATTTTAGTAGGAAATTTAGGTAAAGATCCCGAATTAAAATATCTCGAAGGTAATATTGCAAGAGCAAATTTTAGCATTGCAACGAGCGAGTATCATAAAGATAAAAGTGGTAATCGAATAGAACAAACCGAATGGCACAATATCGTTTTATGGCGTAGCATGGCCGAAAGCGCTGAGAAATTATTAAAAAAAGGCACTCAAATATATTTAGAAGGAAAATTACAAACTCGTCAATGGACAGATAAAGACGGGCATAAGCGTAATATTACAGAAGTGGTTGGTGAATCTTTTTTGGTGCTTCAACGCCGTGATGGAAACACTGCAACCCCTCAAGCCAATGAAGATAGCGGCTCTAATATTAGCTTTGAAGATTTAGACAAGAAAGAAGGTGGTTTACCGTTTTAAACATCTTTAGGTTATCAACTTTAATATCAAAAGTATAATAAGGCTTATTATTCTTTAATTTTGTTTTTATGATAACACAATCATTTAAACCAGTTATTGTATTTTTATTAATTATTCTCAGTATAGTTACACTTACATCGTGTGGCGAAGATGAAGATGCTATTTATATTCCTAAACCTAAAGCCTACCCTCGTGTAGCCTTTCCTGAAAAACAATACAGACACTATGATAGCCTATGTCCTTATAGTTTTGATATACCAATTTATGCCAAAATTGTGCGTGACAAACATCATGGTGCCGACCTTTGTTGGATAAACGTAGATTATACACCATTTAATGCACAATTGCATTTAAGCTATAAAACTGTCAATCATAACTTAGACACACTACTTGAAGAGTGTAGAGATTTTGTAGTGAAACATCAGGTAAAATCAACTGGCATTGATGAAACAGTTATTATACGAGATAGTTCCAGAGTTTTTGGTTTAGTTTATGATATTAGCGGAAATACAGCCTCTAATCTTCAGTTCTATATTACTGATAGTACACATCATTTTATGCGTGGAGCTCTTTATTTTAATACAGTTCCTAATATTGATTCCACCAAAATTATTATTGATTTTTTAAGGAAAGACGTTATTCAAATGCTTAAAACCTTTGAGTGGAAAAATAATTTGAAAGAAGACAAATAACGCTTACAAAGAATTTAATTTCAATTCAAATTTTTGGTTTAAGATGTCTGTTAAGAAACTAATATATTGCTTCTTTCCTACAAGAAACATAAAGGCTTTTTGACCCTGTTCTGATTTTAAAATCACTTTATTTTCCAAACCTTTCTTACCGTTAAAAATGTAGTTATAACTCTTGGAAGCTTTCATTAAATCTCGCTTTACAAGTATATAACTTGATAAACCTAAATCATCAATGTCAGTATAAGTAATAAACGAATTAACTGCTTTTTGATACTTAAAACGGTCATAATCTTTTATACTATTTAATATAAATTTTCCATACATATCACCTTTGTTAAAAGAAATGAAATTAGGTATAGCCTTTGTACTTATAAAAAACTTAGATGGTGTAAAAGTGTATCCTGCATCATTTGGACTAATGGTAATAAACCAAGAACTATAATAACAAAAAGTTAAGGGTTTACTTTGTTCATAGATGTCTAACCATGCTTCAAAACTATTATCTTTTAATTTCTTAAATTCCCTAACTTGTGTATGGAAAGATTTTAATCCTTCAACAGATTTTGTTTGTATCGGTAAAGGGAAAGGATTTTCAGTTCTGTTTAAAACATCGCCTATGCTATCAATAGATACTAAAAATAATTGGTGCGCTTTAGATTGGTTGGTGAAATTATATGTACCCGAATTAAAATTAATCAAATTAGGTTCATAAATACTGCCTAATACATCTATTTGCATTAAAGTAGTATCTACATAAATTGAGGATAAAAGAAAATGCCTATCATCGCCCTTTGCACTTAGCTTTGTTCCTCTTTTTAATTGTCCATTTTGAGCATTAATTTTTAAAATCCATTGTCCTTTTTTGGCACCATCAATCACATTTACATAAACTAAAACCCAATGACTATTGGCATACAGCACACTGGCACGATGTATAAATTGACGTTCAAAAGGGAATTGCCATTTAAAATTGTATTCAAAAAGTGTGTTGATGTCTTTAAGTTCATATTTCGATAAATAAAATTCAGCACCGGTAGAATCATTAGAGGCGCGAATTACATATATGTTATTGCCGTACACATATTTTTCATTGTCAAAAGCAGTTATGGCGTTTATGCGAGTTACATCAACATCTTTTAAAATACAAATTTGTTTTAAAGAATCATTCGTTCTAAGCACTTCTACTTTATTTTTTTGATTCGCTAATTGAAAATAAAAGTTTAATACTTGATGAATGGTATCAGTACTTATTTCTAAATAATCCGAAGGTGTTGCCTTACCTAAAGCATAAGTTATACTATCTTTTGAATTTAATTTATAATCATAAGCATAACATTTAAAATTGAGTTGAGTATTTTCTTGTGTGAAGCCATACACATACAGTTTTTGATGAAAACAAAGCACGTTAGCTTGCATTAACTGGCCACTAACACTTTGAGCCAGTAGCATACAACTGCAACAACAATAACAGCAAATGATTCCTAAAATTTTTCTCATATCAACAAGTATAAAACTAAGCATATTATTCAAAAAATCCTTGCAAAAGCGTATTTTTTATAGTAACCTTGTTAGCCTAAAATTAAACTAAACATGAACTCAAAACATTTAATCTTACCACTAGCAGTTGGATTACTTTTTACGGCTTGTAAATCAAATCAAGAAAATCCATTTGCCGAACAAAACGCCCCCAAACATGACACGGTCATAACTGAAAATAATATGGAATCATTTGAATACATTAGCGAACAATTTGCAGATTTAAGAGTATTAAGATACCAAATTCCTGGTTTTGATAGCTTAACGCTTCAACAAAAAGAACTATTATATTACTTATCTGAAGCTGCTATTGCTGGAAGAGATATTGCTTACGATCAAAACTATAAATATAACCTTACCATTCGTAAAACATTAGAGGCTATTGTTGGAGGATACAAAGGTGATGCAACTAATGAAGAATATCAAAGGTTTTTAGTGTATGCTAAGCGTGTATGGTTTAGTAACGGTATTCATCATCATTATAGCAGTGATAAAATGTTTCCTGAATGTTCGCAAGAGTTTTTTGCGCAGTTAATTAATGGTTGTGATGATGCCTCTTTACCACTTTCGGCTAACGAAACTAAAGCAGATTTTGTCACACGGATATTACCTATTATATACGACCCAAATATTGCAGCAAAAAAAGTTAATCTTGATCCTAAAAAAGATTTAGTATTAAGTTCGGAAGTTAATTTTTACGAAGGCGTAAATGAAAAAGAAGCTGTTGCTTTTTATGATAAGCTAACAGATAAAAGTTCCAAAACACCTGTTATGCTTGGATTAAATAGTAAGTTAATAAAAGAAAATGGTGTGATAACTGAAAAAGTGTGGAAAG